>NZ_JBJHAH010000006.1:0-169937 GCF_054050915.1 Modestobacter sp. SYSU DS0875
CCCCCCCCCCCCCCCCCCCCCCCCCCCCCCCCCCCCCCCCCCCCCCCCCCCCCCCCCCCCCCCCCCCCCCCCCCCCCCCCCCCCCCCCCCCCCCCCCCCCCCCCCCCCCCCCCCCCACGACTGTGCGCCGACCCGACCCCGGCACGAGCTCTTCGTGCTGTGCCCACCCTCGGTGGGCAGAGCACGACTGTGCGCGGGTGACCGGTCCGGCCGCGGCTGCACCACTTCCCGGCGACCCGGCGTTGGCGCAGGATGACGGTGCCCGCGGCGGCGTCGCCGACCACCCGCACGGGGAGGCGCGATGGCCACGCTCCTGGACAGCCGGCAGCTGACCGGTGCCGACCGCCGGCCGGCCGCCGTGGTGGCGCGCCTGCAGGCGGGGATGACCTCCCGAGTGCACCTGCACGACCCCGATGCGCCGCTGGTGGTCCGGCTGGACGCCTGGGAGCTGGGTGGGCTGACCGTCACCCGGGCCGCCCTCACCGGCGCGCTCTCACTGGGGCACCGCCGGTCGCGACGCGGGGACGATCGACCGCCGGTGGTGTCCCTCTACGTGCAGGAGAGCGGGAACGCTCGTCACGAGCAGGCAGACCTCCTCCGCCGCGTGACGCCCGGGGCGTTCACCGCCGCGGACCTCACGGTGCCCTACACCTTCGACTGGGAGGGGCGTCACTGCACCGGCCGCGCCCTGCACGTGCCACTGAGCCGGCTGGCCCTGCCAGCCGACGTCGTCCGTCGGGCGGTCCCCCGCCTGCCGGCCAGCCCGCTCCACGACCTGGTGCGCGAGCACGTCACCCGGGTCACCCGGGACGCCCAACGCCTCTCCCAGGACCCGCAGGCGGCTGCGGTGGCGACCGCCACCGTGGAGCTCGCCCGGGCGTTGCTCGCCTCGGCCGCAGGTGCCGACCAGCCCGGGCCGGCGACCGACGAGGTGCAGTTGAGGAACGTCCGGTCCTGGGTGCTCCGGCACCTCGCCGACCCGGAGCTGGGACCGGGGACGGTAGCGGCCGCCCACACGATGTCGGTTCGGCAGCTCTACCGCCTGTGCTCGGCCGGCGGCTTCAGCCTGGAGCAGTGGGTCATCGACCAGCGGCTCGAAGGGGCTCGTCGCGAGCTGGCCGACCAGCGGAGCCGGGCGATCGCCGCCGTCGCCCGGTCCTGGGGCTTCAGCGACCCCTCGCACTTCAGCCGCCGGTTCCGTGCCCGCTTCGGCATGAGCCCGCGGGAGTGGCGGCGGGTGTCGGCCGGCGCCCGCCACCCCGGCCCGCGGGCCGGTGCCGACAGCCCGGTCTAGGGATCCCGCGGGTCACCGCGGCGCGGTATCCGGCACGAACGCCAGCGCTCCGGTCGAACGTATGTTCGACGACATGAGAGCATCGTCGGGTGGCTGGGGGCATGCACCGGGGGCGGCAGGGTGTCGGTTCCCTGGCCGACCGCGCCGCCCGCTCGGGCGTCGCTGCGCCGCCACCTCCACCACCCCCGGCCACCGCCCCGCCGCTGTCGACAGCCGATGCCCGCCGGCCGGCCGGACAGGGGCACGGACGGCACTGCTGGGTGCACGACCCGCCCGATGCGCCGGGCACCTGGCCGGGCCTGCTGGTCGAGTGGCGGCAGCGGGAAGACAGCTGGCACGGCCGGGTCGCCTACACCGTCGCCGGCGAGCACGGTCCGCTGCTGGTGGAGGCCTGGCTCCCCGCCGAGCAGCTGAAGCCGGGCTGACGCCCGCGAGGGCGGACCCGGCTCCACCGGTCCGGTTTGCAGCCCGGGTCCCGCGGGATACCCACTCCCCGAGCGGTCCGGACCAGCCGGACGCAGGAGAGCGGAGGACGAGGATGACCAGCCCCAACGACGAGCCGACGCTCGACGACGTGATGACCCCCACCGAGCCGGCCCCGCGGGACCGCAGCGAGCACGCCAAGGACCCGCACCTGTCCGACGAGGCGATGGAGCACCGCACCGAGCTGGAGCGCCAGGCGGTCGGCTCCGACGACGCCGACCCCGCCGGCGCGTACGAGCACAACGCCACCGAGTGAGGCCCTGACCCCCGGGGGCTGACCCCGGGGCCACCGGCCCCGGGGTCAGCTCCCGCCCAGGGAGCGGGTGCGGCCCAGCGCCAGGCTCAGCGCCAGCGCCACCAGGGTGCAGCAGCCGGCCAGCAGCGCCACCGGCGGCCAGCCGCCGTCCTGCCAGGCCCGCCCGGCGAGGGTGCCGCCCACCGATGAGCCGACGTAGTACCAGAACGAGTACAGCGAGGCCGCCTGCCCGACCGGTCGGCCTCCGCGCTGAGCGCGCGCCGCGACCCAGCCGCTGGCCACGCCGTGGGCGGCGAAGAAGCCGGTGGTCAGCACGCAGAGCCCGAGCACGACGCACCACAGCGGCGTCGGGGCGGTGAGCGCGATGCCCGCCCCCATGACCGCCACGGCCCCCGGCACCACCACCCGCCGTCCGTGCCGGTCGGCGAGCCAGCCGGCCACCGGCGAGCTGGCCGAGCCGAGCAGGTAGGCGAGGAACACCAGGCCGGCGATCGCCGGGGACAGCGAGTACGGCGCCGACTCCAGCCGGAAGGTGCCGGCGTTGTAGACGGCGACGAAGCCGCCCATCAGCAGCGCCGCCACCCCGTAGAGCGCCAGCAGCGCCGGGTCGGTGAACGCCGCGGTGAGCTGCCGGACCAGCCGGCCCTCCCGGGCCAGCGGGACGAAGCGCCGGGCCGGGGGCAGCAGCAGCCGGACGGCGACCGCGCACCCCACCGCCAGCACGGCGACGCCCGCCAGCGCCGCCCGCCAGCCGCCGAGCTCGGTGAGCAGGCCGGTGAGCAGCCGGCCGGAGAGCCCGCCGATCGCGGTACCGCTGACGTAGAGCCCGATCGCCCGGCCGCTGACCGAGGTGTGCAGCTCCTCCCGCAGGTAGGCGACGGCGACGGCGGGCAGCCCCGCGAGGGCGAACCCCTGCAGGCCGCGCAGCACCAGCAGCACCCACCAGGCCGGTGCGAACACGGTGAGCACCGCGAGCACGGCCGTGGCGGCCAGGCAGGCGTGCAGCACCGGGGTCCGCCCACGCCGGTCGGAGACGGGCCCGAGCACCAGCAGCCCCACCGCCAGCGCCCCGGTGCTGACCGAGATCGCCAGGGTCGAGGCGGCCGGGGAGACCCCGAGGGCACGGGTGAGCTCGGGCAGCATGGCCTGCGGCGCGTACAGGGTGGCGAAGACCGCGAGGCCGGCCAGGAAGACCGCGGCGGCGGCGCGGCGGAAGCCCGGCTCACCGACCCGGTGGCCGGCCCACTGCTCGCCCGCTGCCGTCACGGTGCCGAGCCTGCCGGTGCGAGCGGGGGCACCGCGTGCCGGGTCAGCCGGCCCGCTCGGCCACCAGCTCGTCCACCAGGTCGTCCAGGGCCGCGCGGGCCACCTCGGCGTCGTCGAAGCGCACCGGGTCACCGTCGTCGGTCATGGTCGTCTCGTGCCCCCGGCCGACGACCAGCACGACGTCGGCCCGCCCGGCGGCCTGCACGGCCGCGGTGATCGCCTCGCCGCGGTCCAGCACGGTCCGCACCACGGCGGCCCCGCCCAGGAGGCCCACCCGCAGCTCGTCGACGATCGCCTGCGGCCGCTCGCCGTGGCTGCCCTCGTTGGTCAGCCAGACCGCGTCGGCCGCCCGCGCCGCGACGCCGAGCCCCTGCCGCTTGTACCGGTCCCGGCGACCACGGGCGCCGAGCACCAGGTGCACCCGGCCGCCGGGGCCGCTCAGCCCGCGGGCGGTCCGCAGTGCGGCGGCCAACGCCCCCGGCGTGTGCGCGTAGTCCACGACGACCAGCGGCCCCTCGGCTCCGCGCAGCAGCGTGTTGCGCCCGGCGGGCGGCGCGGTGCCGGCGATCCCGGCGGCGACCGTCCCGGGGTCCAGCCCCAGGGAACGGCCGGTCGCCCAGGCCGCGGCGATGTTCCCGACGTGCACCTGGCCGACCAGCGGCGAGCGCACCCGGTGCAGGCCACCGTCGTCGGCGACCAGCAGCGCGGTGCCCGCTGCCCCGGTCCGCCACCGCAGCACCCGGACGTCGGCGGGCACCTCCGCGGTGGTCGCGACGCGGGTCACCGGCACCTCGGTCTGGTCGGCCAGCCGCCGACCCCACGGGTCGTCGACGACCACGACCGCGCTGTCGGCGCGCTCCGGGCGGAACAGCAGCGCCTTGCTGGCCCAGTACTGCTCGAGGGTGCCGTGGTGGTCGAGGTGGTCCTCCTCGAAGCCGGTGAAGACCGCGACCTCCACGTGCACGCCGTCGACCCGGCCGACGTCCAGCGCGATCGAGGACGCCTCGACCACCGCGCTGGTGGCGCCCTCGTCGCGCATCCAGCGCAGCAGCGCGTGCAGCTCGGGCGCCTCCGGTGTGGTCAGCCGGGTGTTGCGCCGCTCGCTGCCGACCCGCGCACCCAGGGTGGTGACGACGCCGGCGCACTCCCCGGCGGCGCCCAGCACCCCGCGCACCAGGGTGCTCGTCGTCGTCTTGCCGTTGCTGCCGGTGACCCCGACCAGCCGGAGCTCGTCGGCCGGGTCGCCGGCCAGCAGGGCACCCAGCGGGCCGAGCAGCGGGCGCACCGCGGGCACCACCAGCTGGGGCAGGTCGACCGGGACCGGGTGGTCGACGAGCAGGGCCGCGGCTCCGGCGTCCCGGACCGCGCCCGCGAACCGGTGACCGTCGCTTCGGCCCCCGCGGACGCAGGCGAACAGCGCGCCCGGGGTGACGGCCCGGGAGTCGGTCACCAGCCCGCACAGCGGCAGGTCGTCGCGGCCGCCCTCGCGGCGCACCGGCCCCGCGGTCAGGCCGCTCGCGCGGTGTTCGACGGCGGACCAGGGGACCACGGGGAGCGGCACGCCCCGAACGCTAAGCGGAACCCGCTGGTCCGGCAGTGTGGGACCGGGTGGGCCACCACCGACCGGACTCGGACGGCGCCGCACCGCCACGCCTGGTTGGCTCGCCGGGTGCCCTCCGCCGCACCTCGCCTCGCACCTTCCGACGTCGGCGCCTGGCTGCTGAAGAGCAGCCACCCGGCCGACGCCGTCGCCCCCGACTGGGCACCGGGTGGCTCGGTGACCGTCGACCGGTGCGTGCGCCGGTCCTACCGGCTGGCCCTGCTGCGCCCCGGGCAGCCGTGCGTGCTGTGGATCAGCGGCCGGCACCGGCCGGGCGTGCACGCGCTGGGCGCGATCGCCGCCGCCCCGGAGGAGGACCCGGAGCGCGGGCCGGTCGTCCGGGTGCGGTGGCGGCGGCTGGCCGAGCCGGTGGACCGGGCCGAACTGGTCGCCGACCGTGCCTTCGCCGCCGCCGAGGTCGTGCGGATGCCGGCCGGGAGCAACCCGTCGTGGCTGTCGACCGGCCAGTACGCCGCCCTCCTGGCCCGGGTCGAGCCCGGCGACCGGCCGGCCTGAGGGGTCAGGCGCAGCAGGAGCAGCCGTCGTCGGCGCCGGCCGGCCTGACGAGCGCGGGGCCGCAGCAGGCGTCCCCCTGCCAGGCCTCCCGCCCCTCGTGCACCGCGACGGCCGCGATCACCAGCGCCGCCAGCGGATCGGCCCACCACCAACCCAGCGTGCTGTTGAGCAGCAGCCCGGCCAGCAGCACCGCGGAGAGGTAGGTGCACAGCAGGGTCTGGCGGGAGTCGGCCACCGCCGCCACCGAGCCCAGCGCCCGCCCGGCGCGCCGCTGCGCGAAGGAGAGCAGCGGCATCACCGCCAGGCTGAGCACGGCCAGCACCAGCCCGACCGTCGAGTGACGCGGCTCGGCCCCGCCCAGGAGCAGCCGCAGGGCCTCTGCGGTGACCACGGCGGCCAGCGCGAAGAAGGCGACCGCGATGATCCGCAGCGCTACCCGTTCCCGCGCCTCGGGATCCCGGCCGGCGAACTGCCAGGCCACCGCCGCTGCCGAGGCGACCTCGACGACCGAGTCCAGGCCGAAGCCGATCAGCGCGGCGCTGGACGCCCCGACGCCGGCGCTGATCGCCACCACCGCCTCGACCACGTTCCAGCTGATCGTGGCGGCGACCAGCAGCCGCACCCGGCGGACCAGCGCCGCCCGGTCCGCGGCGACGGCGCTCATCGGCCGACCTCCTCGGGAGCGCCGACCAGCGCGGTCAGCAACGCCGTGCCGGCGGGGGTGAGCCGGTACATCGCCAGCTTGCCGTCCCGCCGGGCGTCGGCGAGGCCGGCGGCCCGCAGCCGGCGCAGGTGGTGGGACACCAGGTTCTGCGCCAGCTCGGTGACCCAGGCCAGGTCGCAGACGCACAGCTCACCACCGGCCGCCAGCGCCGCGGCCACCCGCAGGCGCGTCGGGTCGCCCAGCGCCTTCGCCCGTTCCGCGGCCGACGTCGAACGGTCGGTGGTGAGCAGGCGGGCGCGCACCTCCTCGGCGTGCGGCAGGTCCAGGCACAGCAGGTCGCAGGCGTCGTCCACCAGGCTCCCTCCCTCGTCATCCAAACATCTCAACGGATGTGAGGATGACACGACCGGACCGTGGTGCACCACTCACAGGCCGGGCTGGGACCATGCCTTCCCGTGACGGACAGTCGGTACCGCTGGGGCGGGGTGGCCTGGGTGCTCACCCTGCAGTTCTTCGTCGTCGAGGCGATCGCCGCCGCCCGGTACGGCGGCTACTCCTACTCCCGGGACGTGATCAGCGACCTGGGCGCCGGCGACTCCCCCGCCCGGCTGCTGATGAACGGCTCCTTCGTGCTGCAGGGCCTGCTGATCACCGCCGGCGCCCTGCTCCTCGGCCCTGGCCTCGCCGGGCTCGGCGGCCGGCTGGCCCGGGTGCTGCTCACCGTCGCCGGCCTGGGCGTGCTGCTCGTGGGGCTCTTCCCCGCCGACTCGGTGACAGCGGCGCACGAGGTCGCGGCAGCAGCCCACTTCCTGGGCGGCGGGATCGGCCTCATCGCCCTGGCCTACGGCGTGCGCCCCCGGTCCGAGGCACTGGGCACGACGCTGGCGGTCCTGGGCCTGGTCGGCGTCATCGGCACGATCTTCTTCGGCGCCGCGGTCTTCCTCTTCCTCGGCGAGGGCGGGATGGAGCGGGTCGCGGCCTACGTGGTCCCGATCGGGCTCACCGTCGGCGGGATCGCCCTGTGGCGACAGAAGGACGGCTGGTGGCAGCTCACCAACCCCGACGGCTCGCCGTCGCGCCGGCAGCTGCGGGAGGACGCGCGGCTGGAGCGCGCGCGTCGGGCGGCCGAGCGGGACGCCGCCCTGGAGGCGGCGGCCCAGCCGGGCCCCCAGCCGTCCACGACCCCGTCCTCCACGACCCAGCAGGCCGCGACCCAGCCACCCGCGACGACGACCGGTGCGACCGCCGCCGGGCCGGCCGACGACGAGCCCGACGACTTCGATCCCGAGGACCCCTGGGCGCCGCGCCGCTGACCCGCGTCAGCGGCGGGCCGCCCCGACTGCCGGCCCGGGCTCAGCGACAGCCGGGGCGGAGCCGGTAGAGCGAGGCGTCGTCCGCGCCCGCCACGAGGTCGGCGTACTCGGCCAGGGCCGGGCTCCACGCCTCCCGGTGGTCGACGTACAGCCACTCGACGCCCTCCCCCCGCAGGACCTCGCAGTCCTGCGGGTTCGGGGCGGCGATGAAGCCGTCGTTGGCGCGGAGCAGCTCGGGGTCCCAGTAGGGCTCGCGGTTGTCGTTCCCCGCCGAGGTCCAGGTGTAGTCGTAGGACCAGCCCTCCACGAACACCCGCCGCTCGGCGAAGGCGGCGACGGCGAACCACCGCGCGTCACAGGTGCCGTCGGCGACGCGGCCCCCGATGCAGTGCTTGTTGGTGGCGACCAGGTCATCGGGGTCCGACCGCTCCCTCAGCTCGGTCAGCACCGCGAGCTGCCCGTCGCTGAGGGAGCCGGACGTCGGGGCAGCGACGGGGAACGCCGCCGGGTAGACCGAGCGTGGCAGGCCCCACGGCTGCATCGCGAGCACGAGGACCGGGAGGACCAGCAGGACCGTCCGCGCCCATCCGTTCCGGCGTGCCAGGACGAGGGCGACGACCCCCACGGTGACGGCCGTGGCCCCTGCGGCCAGGGCCACGCGCTCCAGCCAGGGGGTGGGCGGCAGCCAGGTCGGCGGCTGGACGACCGCCTGCACCGCCGCGGCCGCCACCAGGAAGGCGACCACCACGAGGGGGCCGAGGAACCGCACTGCGACCGCCGCGAGGACGGCGAGCCCGACGACCAGCGCGGGCCACCCTGCATGGAAGAAGTAGCGCTGGGAGTAGGCGGGGTGGCCGAAGACGGCCATCCCGAGGATGCCTGCCAGCGCCGCACCGACCAGCACCGGGACGGCGAAGCGCGAGGCGGGCAGCACCCGGCCGATCAGGGCGGTGCACGCGGTCATGGCGATGAGGACGGCGAGGGAGGCCGACACCGCCACCAGGATGGCCGTCGGGCTGAGGAACCTGACCGGGGGGAACAGTTGCAACGGGTCCACACCGAAGCTCCCCGACGACCTCGTGACGCCCAAGGTGGCGGCGACCACGCCGACGACCATCACGGCGAACGCCGCCGAGGTGAGAGCGCGCCGTGACGGGACCCGGAGCGAGGCCAGCCAGGCCAGGCCGATGGCGCCCAGCAGCGGCAGCACCGCACCACCACGTCCACCGGCGGCGGCGAAGGTCATCACCAGGAGGATGAGGAGGGTGGCCGCGCTGCGCCGACGGCGGTCGGGGGCGGCGGCGTCCCGCAGCATGACGACGAGGACGACGAGCACGGCCAGGACCAGGGCGTTGGTCGAGTCGCGGTTGACGAGCACCCACTGGGGCGTCAGCTGGAACGCCTCGGTGCCGGAGAACACCGGCCCCCGCGCCACCGTGAACAGCACCGGCGCGAGGACGGCCGCGAGCCGACTGCGGCTGACCACCCAGGCGCAAGCGGCGAGCGCGACTGGGACCACCAGCGCGAGCAGGCCCGGCCCCACGACGAGCACGAGCTCGGCGGCCGTCGCACCGGTCACGTTGCCCAGCAGCCCCAGGGTGCCGAAGAAGAGCCAGGAGTACCCGATCGGGACATCGGGGATCCAGGGGTAGACTGCGGGCGCCCGGTCCAGCGCCTCGCTGGTGAGGGCGATGTGCCAGGGGATGTCGACGTAGAACTGCCGAAGCGGCCCGTCACCGGTGGCGGGACCGTAGTAGCCGGCGAGAGCACGGGAGCCGAGGACCCAGGCGATCGCCACCCCCCACGCCGACGGCCCGACGCGTAGCACCCACCCCAGCCGCCTCTCCCGCGGCTGCACGGGCGACCACCCACGCCGTGCCGCGGGGTGGAACCAGGCCACGACCGGGAGCGCCACCACGAGCCACCGGAACGCGAACCAGTCGACCACCCCCGACAGCCACACAGCGATGCCCGCGGTCGCCAGTCCCAGCACCGCGCTGATCACGAGCCTCACGACGGGGCCGGTACGCGGGACCGCCAGTGCGACCAGTCCGCCGTTGAGCAACGCCAGCCCCACGAGCGCGGCGAGAGCCCGCAGCGCCGGCGTCCACCCCACGACCCCGGCGACGACCGAGAGCAGTGCGAACAGGCCGCCGGCAGCCGCCACGACCCCCAGGACGGCGATGACGAGACCACCCCTGCCTCCGGAGCGGTCCCCGCGGGCCGTCGGGGCGGTGCCGCCGACCTCCGCGGATGCACCCTGGATCGGGGTCCGGTCAGGCCGGACCGGTGTCGTCACGGGGTCCGGGAGCCGGCGCACCCGACCGGTCCGGGGATCGAGGGAGGCCGGCGACCGCGACCCCGTAGGGGCACCCAGCGAGGGGGGTTCGGAACTCACTCGTACGTCCTGACGGGCCGGCGGTCGGAGGGCGCGATGCTAGCCACCGGCGACGCTGCTGCGGCGGCTCGACACGACCCCGGACCCCATCAGCGACAGCAAGCCTCAGCACCCTCAGGAGTGACAGCCGCCAGCGTGGCCAGGGCCTTGACCGGGCCGGCGAGGGCCTCGCAGCAGAGCGCGTAGACGTTGCTGCGGCCCTTCGGCGTGATCGTGACCAGCCCCTGCTCGCGCAGCGGCGCCAGGTGGTGGCTGACCAGCGTCTGGCTCATCCCGGTGGCGTCGGTCAGCTCCCGGACGGTGCGCGGGCCCTCGGCGAGCAGCAGCAGCAGGTGCAGCCGGTTCGGGTCGCCCAGCGCCTTCAGCTGCGGCGCGAGCAGCCGGGCGCGGTCGGCGGGCGAGGTCTGCTCGTCGACGTCGAGGAGGCGCACGTCCAGGTCCTGCGGCATGCCCGCGAGTGTGCCACATCGGCGTTGTTATCAACAGTATTCGCTGTTAACGTGCCTCGACGTTAGGACATCGACGAGCGAGGACGTGACGCACAGATGAGCGCACACACCACGGACGACCTGCCGGTCGTGGTCATCGGCGCCGGGCCCGTGGGCCTGGCCGCCGCCGCACACCTGCTCGAGCGGGGCCTGGAGCCGCTGGTGCTCGAGGCCGGGGACCGGGTGGGCGCCGCGGTGCGCGCCTGGGGGCACGTCCGGCTGTTCTCCCCGTGGGAGTACGACGTCGACGCCGCCGCCGTCCGGCTGCTCGAGCCGACCGGCTGGGAGTCCCCCGACCGCGCCGAGCTGCCGACCGGCGCCGAGCTGGTCGAGCGCTACCTGGCCCCGCTGGCCGCCACCCCGCAGCTGGCCGGCCGGATCCGCACCGGCGCCCGGGCGGTCGCGGTGAGCCGGGTCGGGGTGGACAAGACGCGCACCGTCGGCCGGGAGAGCCGGGCGTACCTCGTGCGGGTCGTCGCGGACGGGCAGGTCCAGGACCTGACCGCGCGGGCCGTCATCGACGCCTCGGGCACCTGGGGTCAGCCCAACCCGCTGGGCGCCGCCGGCCTGCCGGCGGTCGGCGAGGAGCAGGCCGGCGACTGGCTGGTCGGCCCGCTGCCCGACGTGCTGGGCACCGACCGGCCCCGGTTCGCCGGCAAGCACACCCTGGTGGTCGGCATGGGCCACTCCGCGGCCAACACCCTCCTGGCCCTGGTGGAGCTGCAGCGCAGCGAGCCCGGCACCCGGATCAGCTGGGCCATCCGCGGCCGCTCCCCCGCCCGGCTGTACGGCGGCGGCGACGCCGACGGCCTGCCGGCCCGCGGCCTGCTGGGGTCGACGCTGAAGGCCGCTGTCCAGGCCGGCCACGTCGAGCTGCACCGCGAGGTCACGCTGACCGGCCTGGCCCCCGCCGGCGACGGCCGGCTCCGGGTGACCGGCACCGGCCGGGACGGTGCCCCGGTCGACCTCCAGGTCGACGCGCTGGCCGCCGCCACTGGCTTCCGCCCCGACCTGGATCTGCTGCGCGAGGTCCGCCTGTCGCTGGACCCGGCCGTGGAGGCACCGGCCCGGCTGGCGCCGCTGATCGACCCGAACTTCCACTCCTGCGGCACGGTGCCCCCGCACGGGCACCGCGACCTCGCGCACCCCGACGAGGGCTTCTACCTGGTGGGCATGAAGTCCTACGGCCGTGCGCCGACGTTCCTGCTGGCCACCGGCTACGAGCAGGTGCGCTCGGTCGCCGCCGCGCTGGCCGGCGACACCGAGGCCGCCGACGCCGTGCAGCTCCACCTGCCCGCCACCGGGGTGTGCGGCACCGACCTGGGCGCCCGGGAGGCCGGCGAGACCGCCGGCGCCGGCTTCGCCACCGGCAGCGCGCACGGGTGGTCGGCGGAGGAGGCAGAGCCGGCGAGCTGCTGCGGTCCGGCTCCGCAGCCGGTGACCATCAGGGCCTCCGCCTCGGACACCTGACCGGCCGGCAGGTGGGGCGGCTCCTGGCAGGCTGTCCGCCGTGACGGTCACCCGCTCCCTGCTGTTGTTCCTGCTGGCCGCGGTCGCCGAGATCGGTGGGGCGTGGCTGGTCTGGCAAGGGGTGCGCGAGCACCGCGGCTGGCTGTGGATCGGGGCCGGGGTGCTCGCGCTGGGCGCCTACGGGTTCGTCGCGACCCTGCAGCCCGACGCGAACTTCGGCCGGATCCTCGCCGCCTACGGCGGGGTGTTCGTCGCGGGCAGCCTGGCCTGGGGCATGGTCGTCGACGGCTTCCGGCCCGACCGCTACGACGTCCTCGGTGCGCTCGTCTGCCTGGTCGGCGTCGCCGTCATCATGTACGCCCCACGGGCGGGGTGACCCCGGCCCGGCACACTCACCGCCCGGTCGGCACCGCGAGCTCGCCGGCCAGGACGCGCACCCGCGCGGCGATGTCGTCGCGGACCAGGCGCATCCGGGCCATCCCCTCGATGCCGCGCTCGGACGGCTCGTCGGTGTCCCAGGTCTCGACCCGGGTGCCCTCCACCGGCTCGACCCGTGCCTCCCGGCCGAGGACGACCACCACGTCGGCGTCCCGCACCAGCTGATCGGTGATCGGCTTCGGCACCTGGTCGGAGATGTCGATGCCCAGCTCGGCCAGCGACCGGGCGGCCTGCTCGTTGACCGCCTCTCCCGGCGCCGTCCCGGCGGAGCGCACCTCGACGGCGTCCCCGGCCAGGTCGGTCATCAGGCCGGCAGCGAGCTGGGACTTGCCGGCGTTGTGCACGCAGACGAACAGGACCGACGGCGCGCCGGTCACGGCGCGACCGACACCTGGAGCTCGGCGAGCAGGCCACGGATGCGCGCCTCGATCTCGTCCCGGATCGGGCGCACGGACTCCACGCCCTTGCCGGCAGGGTCCTCCAGCGCCCAGTCCAGGTAGCGCTTCCCGGGGAAGATCGGGCAGGCGTCGCCGCAGCCCATGGTGATCACCACGTCGGAGGCCTCGACGGCGTCGGTGGTGAGCACCTTGGGTCGCTGGTCGGAGATGTCGATGCCCACCTCGGCCATCGCCGCGACCGCCGAGGGGTTGACCTGGTCGCCGGGCACCGAGCCGGCGGAGCGCACCTCCACGGCGTCGCCGGCGAGGTGGCGCAGCCAGCCGGCGGCCATCTGGGAGCGCCCGGCGTTGTGCACGCAGACGAACAGGACGCTGGGACGGTCACTCACGGGGATCTCCTCGTTCGGGGGGGCTCATTCGGCCAGGGCCGAGGGCAGCGGGTCGATGCTGGTCGGGCGGTGCTCCCGGCTCCACGCCTGGGCAGCCAGCTGCACGGCGTCCCAGGGTGAGCCCAGCGGCGGGGTGTAGGCCAGGTCCAGGTCGGCCAGACCGTCGACGGTCATCGCGGAGAACAGCGCGGTGGCGTAGACGTCGGCGCGCTTGGCGACCTCGCTGCCCAGCCGGCCGACCAGCTGGGCCCCGAGCAGCCGGCCGGTGTCGGCGTCCGCGGTGACCCGGATCGTGATCGGCCGGGCGCCGGGGTAGTACGCCTTGTGGTCGTCGGGGCTGGTCTGGGTGGTCACCGGCCGGAAGCCGGCCGCCAGCGCCTCGTGCTCGAGCAGGCCGGTCCGGGCGGCGACCAGGTCGAAGACCTTGACCACCTGGGTGCCGACGATGCCGGCGAAGCGCGCGTGGCCGCCCACGGCGTTGGCGCCCGCGACCCGGCCCTGCTTGTGCGCGGTGGTGCCCAGCGGCAACCAGGTGACGCCCAGCAGGCGGTGGTGGGTGACCACGCAGTCACCGGCGGCCCACACGTGCGGCAGGCCGGTGGCCATGGTCTCGTCCACGACCACCGCGCCCCCGGCGCCGGTGCTCGCCCCGGCGTCGACCAGCAGCCGCACGTCGGGCCGGACGCCCGCGACGACGACCACCAGGTCGAAGGCACGCTCCGGCCGGCCGGTGGCGGTGACGGCGATCCGGGCGTCGGCGGTGCGGGTCAGCGCCTCGACGGTGGTGCCGGTGAGCACCTCGACACCGTGGGCGGTCATCTCCGCGCGCACCAGGGCGCCCAGCTCGGCGTCGACCGTGGTGAGCACCTCCGCCGGGCGCTGGGCCACGGTGGTGGCGATGCCCCGGGCGACGAGGGCCTCGGCCAGCTCCACGCCGATGTAGCCGGCGCCCACGACGAGCGCGCTGCGCACCGGGCGACCGGCCAGGCTCGCCATCAGGGCGTGCATGTCGCCGATGGTGTGCAGCAGGTGCACGCCGTCGGCCGGCCCGAGCCCACCCTGGCCGACGCCCGCGATCGCCGGGACCGTCGGGACGGCGCCGGTGCCCACGACGAGCTCGTCGTAGGGCAGCAGCTCGGTGGCCCCGGCGGGGTCGGTCACCGCGACGCGCTGCCCGGCCACGTCGATGCCGGTGGCCCGGGTGTCGACCCGGAGGGTCAGCCCGGCGGCCTCGAGGTCGGCGGCGGTGCGGTGCGCCAGCGACTGCCAGGGCTGCACCTCCCCGGAGACGTGGTACGGGATGCCGCAGATCGAGTAGTTGGGGTAGGCGTCGGCGACCACCACGGTGACCTGGGTGGTCGGGTCCAGCTCGCGGGCCCGCAGGCCGGCGGAGATGCCGGCGTCGCTCCCGCCGATGACGACCAGCCGGCGGGTCATGCGCGCAGCTCGGTGCTGGTCATCAGCGGACTCCCTCGGGTGCGGTGGCGGGGACGGTCGGGTCGCCGGGGAACCAGCGCCGGGCGGCCCAGAGCGAGACGTAGACCAGGGCGACCAGCACCGGCACCTCGATCAGCGGGCCGACGACGCCGGCCAGCGCCTGGCCGGAGGTCACTCCGAAGGTGCCGATCGCGACCGCGATCGCCAGCTCGAAGTTGTTGCCGGCGGCGGTGAAGGCCAGCGTCGCGGTCTTCGCGTAGCCCAGCCGCAGCCGCATGCCGAGCAGGAACGAGCCTCCGAACATCAGGACGAAGTAGGCCAGCAGCGGCAGCGCGATGCGGGCGACGTCCCAGGGGTTCGAGGTGATCGCGTCGCCCTGCAGGGCGAAGAGCATGACGATGGTGAACAGCAGGCCGTACAGGGCGACCGGGCCGATCTTCGGCAGGAACCGGCCCTCGTACCAGTCGCGCCCCTTGGCCCGCTCACCGATCGTGCGGGTGAGGAACCCGGCGACCAGCGGGATGCCGAGGAAGACCAGCACCGACACCACGATCGCCCAGAAGCTGAACTCCGCCGACGTGGTCGGCAGCCCCAGCCAGCCGGGCAGCACCTGCAGGTAGAACCAGCCCAGGACGGCGAAGGCGAGGATCTGGAAGACCGAGTTGATCGCCACGAGCACGGCGCCGGCCTCGCGGTCACCGCAGGACAGGTCGTTCCAGATGAGCACCATCGCGATGCAGCGGGCCAGGCCGACGATCACCAGGCCGGTGCGGTACTCGGGCAGGTCGGGCAGCAGCAGCCAGGCCAGCGCGAACATCAGCGCCGGGCCGACCAGCCAGTTCAGCACCAGCGAGGCGCCCAGCAGCTTGCGGTCCCCGGTCACCCGGTCGAGCTCGGTGTACCGGACCTTGGCCAGCACCGGGTACATCATCAGCAGCAGCCCGACGGCGATCGGCAGGCTCACCTCGCCGATCCGGACGGCGTCGAGGGCGTCGTCCAGCCCGGGCACCAGCCGGCCGAGCAGCAGCCCGGCGACCATCGCCACGATGATCCACACCGGGAGGAACCGGTCCAGCGTGGACAGCCGGGCCAGCACCGGGGTCTCGAGGTCGGTGCTGGGACGCGGGTTCTCCGCGACGGTGTCGCTCATCGGGCGGGCACTCCTCCCCGCCGCGGCGCGACGGATCGACGACGGTCTATCCGTGGGAGGACTCTGCCCCAAGGGATCGACAGGCGTCAATGCGGGCGCGACACTGGCCGGGTGAACACCAGCGGAACGCCGGCCTCGCTGACCCTCGACGTGCTGCCCTCGTCGGCCCCCGGGTGCGCGCCGGTCCCCCTGGGCGCCGGCCTCGACGCCGCACGCGCCGGCGAGCTGGCCCGCACGCTGAAGGCACTGGCCGACCCCGCCCGGCTGCGCGTGCTCTCCCTGGTCGCCGCCGGGGCGGGCCGCGAGGTGTGCGTCTGCGACCTCACCGAGCCGCTGGGCCTGTCCCAGCCGACGGTCTCCCACCACCTCAAGGTGCTGGTCGACGCCGGCTTCCTGGCCCGGGACAAGCGCGGGGTGTGGGCGTACTACTCGCTCGTGCCCGGTGCGATGGACGCCGTGGTGACCGCGCTGCCCGGCATCGGAATGCCCACCGCCTGACGGCCGGTCAGCCGGTCGTGGCCGTCTCCTGCGGCACCGGCACCGGGCGGCCCACCCGGCCGCGCCGGCGGGAGACGCCCACCCCGGCCAGGCACACCACACCGCCGATCACCGCGAGCGCGGGCGGTACCTCGTCGAGCAGCAGCCAGCCCATCAGCACCACCAGCGGCGGCACCAGGTAGGTGGTCACGCCCAGCCGGCCGGCGTCCATCCGGGAGAGCGCGTAGGCCCACGTGCTGAACGCGATCGCCGTCGGCACCGCGCCCAGGTAGAGCATCCCCGCGATCGAGGACGCCGGGGCGGTGCCCAGGTCGGTGACGAGCGCCCCCGCCCAGGGCAGGCAGCAGATCGCACCGATGGCGCAGGCGGTCCAGGTGACCTGCAGCCCGGGCAGCCGGCGCAGCAGCGGCTTCTGCGCCACCACGCCACCGGCGTAGGTGACCGCGGCGACCAGGCACAGCAGCACGCCGGCCAGGTCGGCCCCGGACTCCCGGGTGGCCAGGCCGATGAGCAGCACCCCGACGAAGGCGACGGCGAGCCCGACCATCAGCCAGCGCGGGAACCCCTCGCCGAGCAGCACCCCCGCGAGCAGCGCGATCAGCAGCGGGCCGATGTTGACCAGCATCGCCGTCGTCCCGGCGTCCAGGTGCTGCTCGGCGGCGTTGAGCGCCACGTTGTAGATGCCGAACCAGCCGACGCCGCAGACCAGCAGCAGCCGCCACTCCCCCGGCGTCGGCCGGACCCAGCCGCGCCGCACCAGCAGCAGGCCGAGGACCGCAGCGCCGACGAGCAGCCGGCCGAGCGCCAGCGCACCGGGCGAGAGGTCCTCCCCGACCGCGCGGATCCCGATGAACGCGGAGGCCCAGGCGAGCACGGTGACGGTGACGGCGAGCAGCACCAGCGGGGCGCGGGGAGCGGGCACGCCACAGAAGCTAGGTCCCGGCACCGACGGGATCCGGCGGTTTCCGGACGTCGCACCCGCGTTGGCCGTCGCGTGCCGGACGATGGCGGGATCGACGCGGTCAGACCCCGGACTCGGGAGCCGGGTGCTCGGTGAGGAAGCGCTGCGCGCGCCCGGCCTCCCGGCACACCAGCACGACGACCAGGACGAGGACCCCCACGGCCAGCACCGTGATCACCAGGTTCGTCCGCGTCGGTGCGCCGATCGCGCGCCCCACCTGCTGGACGACGACGCCGACGGCGAGCAGTGCCTGGTGCCGCTGCAGCACCAGCCGCTGCGCGAGGTCCCTGGCCAGGGGCAGCTGCGCCGGGTCGACCTCCGCGCGGCCCCGGACCTGCGCGAGCAGGCTCCGCCGCTGGGTCGGGCTGAGCACGCTGGTCGGCTGCGTCTGCCACCACGCCAGCCGGAAGAGCCCGGCCCGCCACGCGACCAGCAGGTAGCCCACCATCACCGCCAGGCCGGCGCCCTGGACGACGAGGCCGGCCGCGGCCCAGCCGCCGGACGGTCCGGGGTCGGGCACCAGTTCATCGCCGGCCAGCACCGCCAGGAGGAGCCCCCCGGCCAGCGCCAGCACCGCGACGGCGAGCGCCCACGACCAGCGGAGCAACCGTGCGCGACGCAGCCGGTCCCGGGTGTCCGCGCTCGGCGCCCGTTCGAGCACCGACAGCGCCTCGGCCCAGCGGCGGTCGTCGTCGGTCACGGCGACGAACCTGCCGCAGGTGATCGTGGCCTTCCAGTCGGTGGGCTGCGGCACGATGCCGGCATGAGCGAGTCCCGGCACCTGACCGTGCACATCGACCGGCCGGCCGCGGAGGTCTACGCGTGGACCCGCGACCCGGCACACCTGCCGCAGTGGGCGGCCGGGCTGGCGGCCGGCATCCGGCACGAGGCCGGCGAGTGGGTGGCGGAGTCGCCGATGGGCCGGGTCGTCGTCCGGTTCGCGCCGGAGAACCCCTCCGGCGTCCTCGACCACGACGTCGTCCTGCCCGACCGCACGACGGTGTCCAACCCGCTGCGGGTCCTGGCCGACGGCGACCGCTGCGAGGTGGTGTTCACCCTGCGCCGCCGGCCCGGCACGGACGACGCCGCGTTCGAGGCCGACGCCGCGGCGGTCACCGCCGACCTCGCCACCCTGCAGCGGGTGCTCGAGCAGGGGTGAGGGTCAGCGCTGCTGGTCCGTGGGGCGCACGAGCACCTCGTTGACCGCCACGTGCGGCGGCTGGGTGACCAGGTAGAGCACGGCGCGGGCGATGTCCTCCGGGTCCAGCGTGCGCATGCCCTGCGCCATCTCCTGCGACTGCCGTCGCGCGTCCTCCTGGGTGATGTGACTGGAGAGCTCGGTCGCGACGGCACCCGGCTCGACCAGGCCGATCCGCACCCCACGCTGGGTCACCTCCTGGCGCAGCGACTCGCTGAAGGCGTTCACCGCCCACTTGCTCGCGTTGTAGACCCCGGCGCCGAGCCGGGCGGTGCGACCGGCGACGCTGCTGACGTTGACCACGTCACCGGAGCCCTGCTCGACCATGCCCTCGATCGCCGCGTGCGTCATGTACATCAGTCCGAGCACGTTGGTCTGCAGCATGCGGCGCCAGTCCTCGGGGTCCGCGCCGACGATCGTGCCGAGCAGCATCACCCCGGCGTTGTTCACCAGGACGTCCAGCCCACCGAGCTCGCTCCGGGTGTGCTCGACCGCCGTCCGGCACTGGGCCTCGTCGGTGACGTCGAGGTCGAGGGTGAGCACCCGGGCACCGCTGCCACCGATGCGCTCGGCGAGCGCGTCCAGCCGGTCCCGGGGGGGGGGGGGGGGGGGGGCCCGGGGGCCGGCGGCCGCGGGCGGGGCGGCCGCGGCCGCCCCGCCCCCCCCCCCCCCCCCCCCCCCCCCCCCCCCCCCCCCCCCCGCCCCCCCCCCCCCCCCCCCCGCGCCCGCCCCCCCCCCCCCCCCCCCCCCCCCCCCCCCCCCCGGCCACCGCGGCGCCGGCCTCGGCGAGCGCGATCGCCGTCGCCTCGCCGATCCCCGACGACGCCCCGGTGACCAGGGCGACCTTCCCCTGCAGCGGGCGGGCGGACTCGGTCATGCGTGCCTCCTCGGAGCCGCCGGGCGCGGCCTCGGACGGCCTGTGCCCCGGCCCGGCCCGGCTCACGCGTGAACCCGTTGCCCTGCGCACCCGCTCAGCGGGCGAACGGCCCCGACAGCGCCGCCCACTGCAGCAGCAGGATCGTCTTGGCATCGACGATGTCCGTGCCGACCCGGGCCAGGGCGTCGTCGAAGCCCAGCTCGACGACCTCGATGTCCTCGCCCTCCTCGGCCAGCCCACCGCCGGCGTCGGTGCGGGTGCCCGCGTCGTAGGGACCGGCGTAGCAGTGCAGCTGCTCGGTCACCGAGCCCGGGCTCATGAAGACGTCGAACACGTGGGCCAGCTCCCCGACCCGGTGCCCGGTCTCCTCCTCGGCCTCCCGCCGGACGGCGGTCACCGGGTCGTCGTTGTCCAGCAGCCCGGCCGCGGTCTCCAGCAGCAGCCCGTCGGGGTGGCCGTTGACGTAGGCGGGAAAGCGGAACTGACGGGTGAGCAGCACGGTGCGGCGCTCGACGTCGTACAGCAGCACGGTGGCGCCGTTGCCCCGGTCGTAGGTCTCCCGGGTCTCGGTGGTCCAGCGCCCGTCGCGGTGGCGCTGCTCGAACGTGGTCTTGCGCAGCACGTACCAGTCGCTGGACAGCAGCTCGACCTCGCGCACCCGGATGGCGTCGTTGCCCATCAGATCGCGGCCGACCTGGTCCAGACCGGTGCGGCCGCGCCGGTCCGGGGTGTCGATCCCTGCGGTCATCGGTCTCCTCTCACAGCGGTCGGACGTGCCACCGGCGGCGCCTCCTGGCTCACCGTGGGGGGGGGGGGGGGGGGGGGGGGGGGGGGGGGGGGGGGGGGGGGGGGGGGGGGGGGGGGCTCGGGGGGGGGGGCGGGGCGGCGCGGGGGGGCGGGGGGCGCGGGGGGGGGCGGGCGGCGCGCGCGCGGCCCGGCCCCCCCCCCCCCCCCCACGATCAGGTCACCTGATCCCGGGGCGGTACCTCCGGGCCGGTGGGCGAGCGGATCAGCGGCTCCGGTTGATCCGGTCGACGTCGGACGGGTCGGGGCCGCCGGGGTCGGTGGCCCGGCCGTCGGTGGAGTGGCTGCCGGTGGTGCCCAGCGCCGGGCCGGTGCCGGCGGCGAAGCCGCCCTCCTGGTACAGCGCGTCCTTCATCTCCGCCGGTGCGAGCGCCCGCGCGACGTGCCAGCCGACCACCGCGACGATCGTGCCGAGGGCGATGCCGCCGATGGAGTACTCCTCGCTGAACCGCAGCTGGACGTCGCCGATGCCGATGATGATCCCGGCGGCCAGCGGCACCAGGTTGATCGGGTTGGCGAAGTCGACCCGGTTCTCCTTCCAGATCTTGGCGCCGAGCAGGCCGATCATCCCGTAGAGGACGACGGTGATCCCACCGAGCACGGCGGCCGGGGTCGCGTTGACGAGGGCACCGAACTTGGGCACCAGACCCAGCAGGATGGCGACCAGGGCCGCGACGTAGTAGGCCGCGGTCGAGTAGACCCGGGTGGCGGCCATGACGCCGATGTTCTCCGCGTAGGTCGTCGTCGGCGAGCCGCCGACCGAGGTGGCCACCACGGTGGCGGCGCCGTCGGCGAAGACCGCCCGGCCGAGCACCGGGTCCAGGTCGCGCTTGGTCATCTCGCCGACCGCCTTGACGTGGCCGGCGTTCTCCGCGACCAGCGCGATCACCGCGGGGAGCACCAGCAGCGAGAAGTTGACCGAGAACGACGGCGCGGTGAGGTCGGGGAGCCCGAACCAGGAGGCCTCGCCGATGCCGCTGAGGTCGACCCGGTCGTGCGCCGTGCCGACGCCCGCCTCGTCGTAGGTGACCGCCTGGGAGAAGGTGTCCAGCAGCAGCGAGAGCAGGTACCCGAAGGCCAGGCCGAGCAGGATGGAGATCCGGGCCCAGAAGCCGCGCAGCGCCAGCGACACCACGATGACGAACGCCATCGTGGCCAGCGCCACCCACTGGTCCTGCGGCCAGTACAGGCCCGCCGCGACCGGCGCCAGGTTGAAGCCGATCAGCAGCACGACGGCGCCGGTGACCGCCGGGGGCAGCACCTTGTTCACCACGACCACGCCGGCGCGCTGGATGAGCAGGCCGACCAGCGCGAGCACGACGCCGGAGACCAGGATCGCGCCGACGACGTCGGAGCTGTCCCCGCCCTGGGCGCGGACCGCGGCGACACCACCGACGAACGCGGCGCTGGTGCCCAGATAGGAGGGCACCTTCCCCTGCACGATGAGCAGGAAGATGATCGTCGCGATCCCGCTCATCATGATCGCCAGGTTGGCGTCCAGCCCCATGATCAGCGGGAAGACGAAGGTGGCACCGAACATCGCCACCACGTGCTGTGCGCCGATCCCGACGGTGAGCGGCCAGGACAGCCGCTCGTCGGGCGCCACCGCCTCACCCAGTGCCGGGGCCTTGCCGTCCCCGTGCAGCTTCCAGCCCAACGCCATTCGGTCCTCCTCGATCCACCCGCCGAGCGAAGTAGCTCAGCGCTGAGGGATCGCACAGTGGCAGACGCTGGGGGCGTTGCACCAGCCCCCGGTGGTCACGTTCCCGTTGCGGCGTGCCGGATGGGACACGCCGCGACGAGACGTAACGCCGGCGACCCGGGACCGCAACGCCGAGGGCGGTCCGGCGACCTCAGGCGAGCAGGTCGAGCCCGTCGTCGAGCACCGCGGCCGCCAGGCCCTCCATCGGTGGCCGGTGCGGCTGGTCGAGGCCGCGGATGCGCGCGGCGTGCAGCGCCAGCAGCAGGTTCAGCCGCAACGTCGGGTCGGTGGTGAAGGGCCCGAGCAGCCGCTCCAGCTTGCCGATCCGGTACCGCATCGTGTTGTAGTGGAAGTGCAGCCGGCGGGCGGACTCGGCGACGTTGAGGTTGGTCTCCAGCAGCACCCGCAGGGTCTCGCGCAGGTCGCTGGAGTCGACGTCGGCGGAGTCGGCCAGCGGGCCGAGCACCTCGTCGACGTAGGACCGCAGCTCACTGCTGTCCGGGATCAGCGACAGCAGCCGGAACACGCCGAGCTGGTCGAAGTGGGTGACGGCGTGCCCACCGTGGATCTCCTGGCCGACGACGAGCGCGCGCTGCGACTGCTGGTAGGCCTCGCCCAGCGCCGACAGCGACTCCGCCGGCCGGCCGATCCCGGTGCCCAGCAGCCGGCCGACCCGGCGCAGCCGGGCGTTCACCCGGGCGGTGACCGCGGTGACGAGCGCGGAGAGCTCCTCCGGCGTCCGGCCGTCCAGCGGCAGGACGGTGACGATCTCGGTGGCCAGCCCGGCGACGGCGGCCCCGGCCACCTCGCTGTCGATCGCGGCCCGCCAGCCGTCGGCGAGCCGGTCGAGCACGTCCAGCGCCCGGGTGGGGTCGGCGCCGGCGTCGGCGACGGTCTCCGTCGCCGTCACCAGCACGATGACCGGGCCGTCGAGCCGCCAACCGAAGGACCGGGTGTAGGCCAGCGCCCGCTCGGTGTGCCCGAACGAGCCGCCGACCAGCCGGCGCACCAGGTCGCCCTGGAAGCGCAGCTCCACCGAGTGCACGGCCTGGGAGCGGATCTCCGACAGCGCCGCGATGACCGCCGCCTGCTCGAGGACCGCCCCGGCACCGAGCAGCATCGGCCCGTGCCGGTTGACCGCCACCAGCCAGCCGTGCCGCTGCTCGCCGGCCATGATCGGGGCGACGGCGTACTCCCCCACCCCGCCGGGGAGCTCGTGGTGGCCGGGCACCAGCAGGATGCCGTCGGCCGGGGACATGTCGGCGCCGGCGAACACGTCGGCCGGGGTGACCGCGCCCTGGTCGGCACGGTTGCCCGACAGGCGGCGCGACGGCGTGAGGTCGGCGAAGGCGTCGTCGGCGGCGGCGTCGAGCAGCCACAGCCAGTCCCGGATCTCGGCGACCTCGTCCGGTGGGCCGGCGCTGGTGGCCACCTCGCGGTCCGGTCCGAGCCCGAGCACGGCCGCCCCGGCGAGGAAGGTGGAGACCTGGACGGTCACCTCGGCCAGCCCACCGCCGGACAGCGCCACGTCGATGAACTGGTTGTGCATCCGGTTGGCCAGGCTCAGCGCCTGCGTCTGCTTGTCGATGATCGCCCCGAGCACCTCGGCGACGACCTCGTCGCGCCGGGTGGGCTCCGGCAGCGCGACGACCGGGAGGCCACGCCGGTCGGCCTCGGCCAACAGCTCCGCCGGCAGCTCACCCTGCGGGGCCCCGGGCCCACCCTCGGACCGGAAGGCGAGCGCGCCGCTGCCGCCGCGGTGCAGCCCCTCGATCAGGGCGCGGCACTGCGCGGCGTCGATCTGCGGGAGCCGGGCGGAGAGGACGACGAGCACGTCCGGGCCGGCCGCGGTCTCCAGGTCACCGGGGTCGCGCACCTCGACGTGCCGGACGATCCGTCGGGTGCCGGTGGCGCCACCCACGACGAGCGCCCCGGCCAGTCCCGGCAGCTGCAGGAGCTGGTCGACGGTGAGGCCCATGCTGTCCTGCAGGGCGGTGCGATCGGAGGGCGGCAGCTGCGAGAGCACCGGCTCGATGGACGCCGAAGCGGCACTGAAAGTAGCCGTCCGCTCGCTGTTCGCAGCGTATGTCACGGACGCCTCACGTTCAGTCACTCTGTGTACCCCCAATGCGCCCCGTCTTTCCCGATCCGACGAGAATCCTGTCAGACGTCCCTGGACGCCAGAAGCCAACCTTGGCGAGAATCGCCATACAGAGCCGGACGGCGCGCCACCTGGGTTCGTGGCCCGGTCCTGTGTCCCGGGTCGGATGGTAGGCCGTCCCCGCATCCCAGCGGGGCCAGCACTCCTCTCCGGCCCTCGATGAGCACACCGGGACGGGGCCGGCGATGCCAGCCACCTCCCGGCGACCGCACGGGTGGAGGGCCACATGCGCACCATCGACGAGAGCACCGGCGGGCAGGGCGACGCCGGGACTCCGGACACCAGAGGACCGGACGGCAGGACGGCACGCGGCGCGACCGCGACCGCACCGTCCACCCGGTCGGGACGGGCGGCCCGGGCCGGGGTCCCCACGATCCACCTGCCATCCGGCTCCCGGACCACCGCGCTCCCCCTCCCCCGGTCCGGGGGCACCGCGGTGCCCGCGCAGGCCAGCACCGGGGTGGCCGACCTGCTGCGCGGCCCGGTCCGCTCCGCCCGGGTGCTGCTGTCGGTGCCCGCCGCCGTGTACCTGACGGTGCCCACGTCCTCGGGGCCGGACGTCGTCGGCGTGCTGACCTCCGATGCCGCCCGGCTGCCCCTGGGGTGCGTGCTCTTCCGGCCGGCCAACGGCCGGCCCCTCGTCTCCGTGCCGACCGGAGCGCCCGCGCGGGTCGGCGGCGGCCGGCTGGTGGTCGGCGACCTGACCGTCAGCGCGGCCGCCTGGTGGGATCCCCGCCCGAAGCTGCCCAGCGCACGCCCGGCGCTGCTGCCCGAAGGCGTCCGCCAGCTGCGCACCGCCCTCTACGGCGAGGGCGTGCCGCACAGCGCCTTCTCCCTCCCGGGCCTGCCGACCGGCCCCAGCGGCCCGCTCGCCGCGCTCCGCGGGGCGGTCCGCCGGGCCGACCTCGACGCCGCGCTGCGCACCGCCACCCGGCTGGTCGGGCTCGGCCCCGGGCTCACCCCGGCCGGCGACGACGTGCTGGCCGGGCTGACCGCCGGGCTGGTCCTGCTCGGGCACCCGGCCGCCGAGCGGTTCGGTGCCGGGGTCACCTCGCTGGCCGCGGGCCGGACCACCGAGCTGTCCCGGGCCCTGCTGCGGCACGCCGCGGCCGGTCAGGTCAGCGGCGAGTACGCCGCGGTGCTGCGGGGGCTGGTCGGCGACGGCGCCCTGGCCCCGGCGATCGCGGCGCTGCTGGCGACCGGCTCGACCAGTGGCCGGGCGATGTCCCTCGGGTTGTGCACCGCCATCGACCTGGTCGACCGCACCACCCGGCGCTGACCGGCGGCCGGGCCGGGCCCGCCCCGGTCCGGCCGGCGGGGTTCAGCCGACGGGGGTGGGCAGCAGCGGCGCGAGCCGGTCCCACTGGGCGATCCGGCAGCCATCGGTGCGGGACAGCTCCAGGTCGACCGGGTCACCGCCCCACAGGCCGGTGATCCGCGCGGTCTGCGGGCCGCCGTACTGCTGGGTGCACATGGCGTCCGCGGGCACCGGTGCGAACGGGTCGTCGAGGCCCTCCAGGTGCGCGCACGCCGTCTCGGCGTCGGGGAGGTCACCCTCCACGAAGCCGACGCAGGTCAGCGTGTAGCGGGCCGGTTCGGCGCCCTCGCCGGGGTCGACCTCGATCACCAGGTCGTTGTCCGCCCGGCTGATCCCGCCCCCGGCGGCGTCGTCGGTGGGCGTTGCCGAGTTCGGCGCCGGGGACCGGGCGGCCCCGCCGTCCGACCCGGTGGCGCAGGCGGCGAGCAGGAGCAACGGCAGCATCAGCAGGGCGCGGCGCATGCCGCCCAGCATGCCCGTGCTAGATGCGGGAGGCGGCGATGCTGGTGACCAGGATCGCCCGCGCGCCGACCTCCCAGAGCTCGTCCATCACCCGGTTGGTCTCCTCGCGGCGGATCATCGCCCGCACGGCGGACCACCCCTCGGTCTGCAACGGGCTGACCGTCGGCCCTTCGAGGCCGGGGGTGACCTCGGTGGCCCGGGCGAGCAGGTCGTTGGGGCAGTCGTAGTCGAGCATCACGTACTGCCGGGCGACCAGCACGCCGCGCAGCCGGCGCATCAGCTGCGCCACCTGGGGGATCTCCTCCGCGCCCGCCCGGCGGACGAGCACCGCCTCGCTGGCCAGCACCGGCTCACCGATGATCCGCAGCCCGGCGGCGCGCAGGGTCGTACCGGTCTCGACCACGTCGCAGACGGCGTCGGCCACACCCAGCCGGCAGGCGGTCTCCACCGCGCCGTCGAGCTTGACCACCCCGGCCTTCAGCCCGTTGTCGTCGAGGAACCGCTGCAGCAGGCCGGGGTAGGCGGTGGCGATCCGCTTCCCCTCCAGCTGGGCGACCTGCTCGATGTCGGACTCCGCCGGGCTGGCGAACCGGAAGGAGGACCGCCCGAACCCCAGCGGCATCACCTCGACGGCGGCCAGCCCCGCGCCCTCGGCCGGTGCGGTCTCCAGCAGCATGTCCCGGCCGGTGATCCCGACGTCGAGCGTGCCGGCGGCGACGTAGACGGCGATGTCCCGCGGGCGGAGGTAGAAGAACTCCGCGTCGTTCTCCGGGTCGTACACCGCGAGGTCCTTGGTGCTGCGCCGCTGCCGGTAGCCGCTCTCGACCAGCATCTCGGCCGCGGGTTCGCTGAGGACGCCCTTGTTGGGCACGGCGACGCGCAGCACTGAGGGACTCCTAGGTGACGTGATGGAGCGGCCCCCTCGCAGGGCCCCGACCCGAGCGGAGCGAGGGTCGGGGGGCGAGGGGGTCCTTGGTCAGAGGTGAGCGTAGACGTCCTGCAGGGACAGCCCGCGCGCCAGCATCAGCACCTGCACCCGGTAGAGCAGCTGGCTGATCTCCTCCGCCGTCCGGTCGGCGCCCTCGTGCTCGGCCGCCATCCAGGACTCCGCGGCCTCCTCGACCACCTTCTTGCCCGCGGCGTGGACGCCGTCGCGGACGGCGGTGACCGTGCCGGAGGCCTCGTCGCCGGCCGCGACCTTGGCGCTCAGCTCGGCGAACAGCTCGTCGAAGGACTTCACGCGCCGGTCGCCCCCGCCGGGTCGATGCCGAAGCCGGTGCTGTGCTTGGGGGCATGCAGGTCGCGGAGCACCAGCGCGGTCTGCAGGGCGGCGGCGGTGGCCTCCCAGCCCTTGTCCTCACCGGAGTCGTCCATGCCGGCCCGGTCGCGGGCCTGCTGCTCCCCCTCGGTGGTGAGCACGCCGTTGCCCACCGGCTTGCCGGCGTCCAGCGACACCCGGGTCAGCCCGGCGGTGAAGGAGTCGCAGACGTAGTCGAAGTGCGGCGTGCCGCCCCGGACCACGACGCCCAGGGCGACCACGGCGTCGTGGGTGGCGGCCAGCGCCTGGGCCACCACCGGCAGCTCGATGGCGCCGGGGACCCGCACCACGGTCGGCGCGGTGATGCCCGAGGCCTGCGCGCAGGCGACCGCCCGCTCGAGCAGGGAGTCGGCGATGTCGCCGTGCCAGGTGGCGGCGACGATGCCCAGGGTCAGGCCGCTGGCGTCGATGGGCTGCTGCTGGGGGGATCCGGACCCGCTCATGACCTCTCCTCGAACGTGCTGGTGCGCGAGCGTGTGCCGCTGCTGCGCGGTGACGACGGTGCAGTGTGCCGGTCGACCGGGGGGCAACCGGTCACATCGGCTGCTCGTCGGCGCGCCGCGCCGGTCGGGTCGGCACGTCGCCCTCCGGCTCGGGCTCGATGATGTCCAGCAGGTGGCCCATCCGGTCGCGCTTGGTGCGCAGGTAGCCCAGGTTGTCCGCGGTGACGTGGCTGGGCAACCCCACCCGGCCGGTGATCTTCAGCCCGTAGCCCTCCAGCCCGGCGCGCTTGGCCGGGTTGTTGGTCAGCAGGCGCATGGTGCGGATGCCCAGGTCGACCAGGATCTGCGCGCCGGTGCCGTAGTCCCGGGCGTCGGCGGGCAGGCCCAGGTCGAGATTGGCGTCCACGGTGTCCACGCCGGAGTCCTGCAGCTGGTAGGCCTGCAGCTTGTGCAGCAGGCCGATGCCCCGGCCCTCGTGACCGCGGATGTAGAGGACGACGCCGCGGCCCTCCTGCGCGACGGCGGCCAGCGCCGCCTGCAGCTGCGGCCCGCAGTCGCAGCGCAGCGAGCCGAAGACGTCGCCGGTGAGGCACTCGGAGTGCACCCGGACCAGCACGTCCTCGCCGTCGCCGATCTCGCCGTAGACGAAGGCGACGTGCTCGCGCTCGTCGTAGGAGCTGCGGTAGCCGACCGCGGTGAACTCCCCCGGCCCCAGCGGCACCCGCGCCTCGGCGACCCGCTCGACCAGCTTGTCGAAGCGCTTGCGGTAGGCGATGAGGTCGGCGATGGAGATCATCGCCAGGTCGTGCTCGTCGGCGAAGACGCGCAGCTCGTCACCGCGGGCCATGCCCACCGGGTCCTTCTCGCTGACGACCTCGCAGAGCGCGCCGGCCGGGCGCAGCCCGGCGAGCACGGCCAGGTCGACGGCGGCCTCGGTGTGCCCCGGCCGGCGCAGCACGCCGCCGTCCTTGGCCCGCAGCGGCACGATGTGCCCGGGGCGGGCGAGGTCCGCGGCGTTCGTCTCGGCCGCGGCCAGCAGCCGGATGGTGTGCGCCCGGTCGGCGGCGGAGATGCCGGTGGTCACGCCCTCGCGGGCGTCGACGGTGACCGTGTACGCGGTGCCGCGGCGGTCCTGGTTGACCCGGAACATCGGCGGCAGGTCCAGCCGGTCGGCGTCGGCCTCGGTGACCGCGACGCAGATGTAGCCCGACGTGTACCGGACCATGAACGCCACGAGCTCGGGGGTGGCGAGCTCGGCGGCGAAGATGAGGTCGCCCTCGTTCTCCCGGTCCTCGTCGTCGACGACGACGACCGGCCGGCCGCTCTTGACCGCCGTGATGGCGTCCTCGACGCTGTCCAGCTGCCAGCTCATGCGCGGGCCCCCAACAGTCGTTCGACGTACTTGGCGATGACGTCCACCTCCAGGTTGACCGGGTCACCGGGAGCGCGGTCGCCCAGGGTCGTCTCCCGCAGCGTCGTCGGGATGAGGCTGACCTCGAACCACGGCTCGGGCCGGTCGGCCCCCTCGTCGTCGGCGAGCGCGCTGACGGTCAGTGAGACGCCGTCGACGGTGATCGAGCCCTTCTCCACCACGTAGCGGGCCAGGCCGGCGGGCACGGAGACCCGCACGACCTCCCAGTGGTCGCCGGGGGTGCGGGACACCACGGTGCCGACGCCGTCGACGTGGCCCTGCACGATGTGCCCGCCCAGCCGGGTGGCCGCGGTGACCGCGCGCTCCAGGTTCACCGCGTCGCCGACGCCGGTGGCACCCAGGCTGCTGCGGCGCAGCGTCTCGGCCATCACGTCGGTGGTCCACACGCCGGTGCCGTCGGCCTCGTCGCGGGTCACACCGGTGACGGTCAGGCAGACGCCGTTGACCGAGATCGAGTCGCCCAGCGCGACGCCGTCCAGCGCGCGCGCCGCCCGGATGTGCAGCACGGCGCTGTCCGGCCCCTCCTCGCGCGCGACCAGGGTGCCGAGCTCCTCCACGATGCCGGTGAACACCTCAGCTCCCTCCTGCGTCCGGGCCGTCCGTCGCCGGTCCGTCAGTGTGCCGGGTGGGCCGCAGCCGGATCTGCACGTCCCCGCCCAGGCGGGTGACGTCGAGGACCTGCAGGTGCAGCGCTCCACTCATCGTGGGGATTCCCAGGTCCCCGACCATGCCGGCGCCGGCGCCGAGCAGCTGCGGAGCCAGGTGCACCACCGCCTCGTCGACCAGCCCGGCGGTGAGGAAGGCAGCGGCGAGCGTCGGCCCGCCCTCCAGCAGCACCCGGCGGACGTCCCGGTCGAACAGCTCGGCGAGCAGCTCGGCCGGGGTCGCCGCGGCGCTGACCAACGTGGGCGCCGCACCGTCGAGCACCCGGGCGGTCGCCGGCAGCCGGCCGCGGCGGTCCACGACCACCCGCAGCGGCTGCCGGTCGGCGTCGCTCCCCGTGGCGTCCCGCACGGTCAGCTGCGGGTCGTCGGCGAGCGCCGTCCCCGAGCCGACCACCACCGCGTCGCAGCCGGCGCGCAACCGGTGCACCTCGGCGCGGGCGTCCGGGCCGGTGATCCAGCGACTGCTGCCGTCCGCGGCGGCCACCCGCCCGTCCAGCGTCGCCGCCACCTTCCACACCACGTGGGGTCGGTGCTCGCGCACGCCGGTCAGCCAACCGGCCAGGGCACCCTCGGCGGCCGCGGCCTGCTCGGCGCCCAGCTCGACGTCCACCCCGCCGGCGCGCAGCCGCTCGGCGCCGCCACCGGCCATCTGGGTGGGTTCGGGGACGGCGACGACCACCCGGGCGACGCCCGCGGCGAGCAGGGCGTCGGCGCAGGGACCGGTGCGCCCGGTGTGCGCGCACGGCTCGAGGGTGACGACGGCGGTGCCACCCCGGGCGCGCTCGCCGGCCTGGGCCAGGGCGTGCACCTCGGCGTGCGGGCCGCCAGGTGGGGAGGTCGCCCCCTCCCCCACCACGTGGCCGTCCGCGTCCAGCACGACCGCGCCGACCGCCGGGTTGGGGCTCGTCGTGCCCAGCACCCGGAGCCCGAGCTCCCGGGCGCGGGCCATCGCCGCGGCCTCGGCGGCGTTCACCGGGCGTCGGCCGCCCGGGCGCGCAGGGCCGCGATGGCGCGCGCCGGGTCGTCGGCGCCGTAGACCGCGGAGCCGGCCACGAAGACGTCCGCCCCGGCCTCGGCGGCGGCCTCGATGGTGTCGGCGTTGATGCCGCCGTCCACCTCGACGAAGAGCTCCAGGTGCCCGGTCTCCACCAGCCGCCGGGCCTCCCGGACCTTGGGCAGCACCTCGGGCATGAACGACTGCCCACCGAAGCCGGGCTCCACCGTCATCACCAGCAGGGTGTCGAAGTCCGGCAGCACGTCGAGGTAGGCCTCCAGCGGCGTCCCGGGCTTGATCGCCAGCCCCGCCAGGGCGCCGGCGGCCCTCAGGTCGCGGGCGACCGCGCGCGGGTCGGTGCAGGCCTCGGCGTGCACCGTGACGTTGCGGGCACCGGCCTCGGCGTAACCCGGCGCCCAGCGCTCGGGGGCCTCGATCATCAGGTGGCAGTCCAGCGGCACCGGGCTGACCGCCTGGATGGCCTGCACGACCGGCAGCCCGAGGGTCAGGTTGGGCACGAAGTGCGCGTCCATGACGTCGACGTGCAGCCAGTCTGCGTCGGCCACGCGCTGGACCTCGTCGGCCAGCCGGGCGAAGTCCGCGGACAGCAGGCTGGGCGCGATCATCGGTTCCCGAGGCACCGGGTGATCGTAGGTGCACCGGGAACGGTCACCCGATCGGGCGACAACCCCTCGTCGACCCGGCCGTTCCGGTCACCGACCGTCACGATCACGGGGAGTCCCACCGGAGGACCACCGACGAACAGGAGTCCTGATGTCCCAGACCGGCCAGCACCGCGACACGACCCCCGGCAGCCAGCAGTCGAACGGACTGGCCACCGCCGGGATGGTCTGCGGCATCATCGCCGCCGCCACGTTCTGGGTGCCCTTCCTCTACCTGCTCTCCAGCCTGCTGCTCGGCATCGTCGCGGTCGTGCTCAGCCACAAGGGCCGGTCGCGGGCCGCGCAGGGCGCCAGCGGCGCCGGGTTCGCCCTCACCGGCCTCCTCTGCGGGTACGCGGCGATCGCGCTGTCGATCGCGAACGGCGTGATCGGCGCCCTGGCCGCCAGTTGACCGGGTGAGCGTCGAGACCGCGAGCCGGGCCACCGCCGCTGGCCCGTCCTGCGGCATGCCGCTCCCGTGGGCCTGACCGACGGAGTCGCGGCCCGGCTCGCGGCGGTGTGCGTCGATGGACGCGGCCGCCTCCGACGGTTCGACATCTGGGACGCCGCCGCACGCGGGGCCCTTCTGGTCGACGCCGCGCACTGCGGTCGCCTGGTCGAGACCGCCGACAGCATCCCCTGCAGGCGGACCCGACCGGCTACCCGCCTGCGGACTGTCTGCTCTCGCCGATGGACGCCCAGCCCGGGCACCCGCCGACCTGGTGGCTGGACCACGGCGGCGTCCGGATGGCGGAGCTGAGGCATCGGGAGAACCCGCGGGCCGCGGGTGCAGCGGACGGCGGGACCAACCCGCACTACTGACCGAGCCGACGATCCGGCCTGCGGGGTTCCATTGCGCACGATCGGGTACGCACCCGTCACATGACGACGGCCACCCCAGCACCCACCCGATACGACGGCTTCGACCGCATGCCGATCGCCGGCACCTGGCGCGCCGGCCGGGCCGGCAAGACGGCCACCGACACCGACCCCTACACCGGTGAGACGCTCACCGAGATCCCGCTGGCCAACGCCGAGGACCTCGACGAGGCCTACTCCCGCGCGAAGGAGGCGCAGCGCGACTGGGCCGCCCGGCTGCCCAGCGAGCGCGCCGACGTGATGCGCCGCGCGGCCCGGATCATGGAGGCCCGCAAGGACGAGATCGTCGACTGGCACATCCGGGAGAGCGGCGCCGCGGCCCCGGCCGCGGAGTTCGAGTACGCGATCACCCTGCGCGACTTCCACGAGTCCTCCTCCTACCCGTACCGGGTGGAGGGCCGGATCCTCCCCGCCGACATCGAGGGCAAGGAGAGCCGGGTCTACCGCCGCCCGGTGGGCGTGGTCGCGGTGATCAGCCCGTGGAACGTGCCGATGCACCTGTCCAACCGGTCGGTCGCCCCCGCGCTGGCCACCGGCAACGCCGTCGTCCTCAAGCCGGCCGGCGACACCCCGGTGACCGGCGGCCTGCTGCTCGCGAAGATCTACGAGGAGGCCGGCCTCCCCGACGGGGTGCTGTCGGTGCTCATCGGCGCCGGCCGCGACATCGGCGACGCGATCGTGGAGCACCCCGTCCCGCGGGTGGTCTCGTTCACCGGGTCCACCCCGGTCGGCAAGGGCATCGCGCAGAAGGCCGGGCTGAAGAAGCTCTCCCTGGAGCTGGGCGGCAACGGCCCGCTGGTGGTCCTCGACGACGCCGACCTGGAGTACGCGGTGAACGCCGCGGCGTGGGGCAAGTTCTTCCACCAGGGTCAGGTCTGCATGATCACCAACCGGATCGTGGTGGACGCCTCGGTGCACGACGAGTTCGTCGACCGGTACGTGGCGAAGGTGCGCGACCTGAAGGCCGGCGACCCGCGCGACGACGACACCGTGATCGGCCCGATCATCAACAGCAGCCAACTGGAGGGCATCCAGGGGATGCTGGCCCAGGCCCGCGAGGACGGCGCCGACCAGGTGCTCGGCGGCGACCCGACCGGTCCGATCGGGTCGGTCCTGCCCCCGCACGTGCTGCTGGGGAGCAACGACGTCGCCACCGCCCGGCAGGAGGTGTTCGGCCCGGTCGCCACCATCATCAAGGCCCGGGACGAGGCCGACGCCCTGCGGATCGCCAACGACACCGAGTACGGCCTCTCCAGCGCGGTCTTCACCGAGGACGTGCTGCGCGGCGTGAACTTCGCCCTGCAGGTCGAGGCCGGGATGACCCACGTCAACGACTCCCCGCTCAACGACGAGAACAACACCGCCTTCGGCGGGGAGAAGGAGTCCGGGCTGGGCCGCTTCGGCGGGGAGTGGGCGATCGAGGAGTTCACCACCGACCACTGGGTGAGCGTGCAGCACACCAAGCGCCGGTTCCCCTTCTGAGCCGACGGCCCGCGGGGGGCTCACCGCTCCCCGCGGGCCGGCCGCACCCGGGCGGCCGCCCGCTGCTCGGCGGCCACCCACAGCAGCGGCACCAGCTGGTCCAGGTCCAGATCGCTCCGCTGGTCGGCCGGCAGGTGGCGGCGGTGGTGCGACAGCGCGGCGGCGACGCCGACCCACGGCGTCCGCACCTCCGCCGGGTACCAGGCGACGCCGCGGCCGAAGACGCCGTGCATGTGCCGCCGCATCGCCGTCCGCGCCAGGACGACGGTGCGCGCACCGGGCGGCCGCTCCCGGATCAGCCACCGCAGGGCCGCCAGCCCCTCCCTCCGGTGCACGTACAGGTCGCAGACGTCGAGCACGGCCGGCTGGTCGTCCAGGGCGAGCAGCGCCACCCCGACCAGCCGGCGCAGCGACTCGGGGTCGCCGCGGACGTCGCCGCGCGCCACCAGCACGACGACGTCGTCGTGCTGGTGCACCCGCACGTCGATCCCGTCGGCCACCCGTCCCCCAGTGCGCTCGCCACCCCTGGCCGCGGGGCGGTGGCTGCAGGTCATGACCGTCCGGGCGCGCGGGGAAACCGGGCGACGTCGGCGGACCGGGGCGCGATCACCCAGCGTCGGGTCCCGGCTCCGCTGCGTCCCGGTCGGGCAGCGCGATCCACGCGGCCCAGGTGAGGTCGCGGCCCACGAACCGTGGTCGGCGCAGCGGCCAGTGCGCGGCCAGCCAGGCGGGCACGAACTCGTCCAGGGCCCGCTCGGTGTCACTGCCCACCAACCGGTCGACGACCCACCAGGAGACCTCGGCGTCGGCGTCGCCGGCCTTCTCCGGTGGATCGACGTAGACGCAGCCCAGCAGCTCGGACTCGTCGGGCGGGAACACCCCGTAGAGGAAGCTCTCGTGCGCGGCGATCTCCCGCGCGTGCCGGGCCAGGTCCGCGCGGTCCTGCTCGACGGTCATCGTCGCCGGCGGCCAGCCCCAGGCGGGGCCGTAGATCGTCCACAGTCGGTCCCGCGACCCCATGACGGCCGGGTGGTCGATCTCGGTGTCGGCGTCGCTCATCGGCCGCAGGTGCTCTCCGGTCGGCAACTCGGCGCGGGTCGGGTGGGCGAACTCCTCGGGCAGCCACGGCACGAGGACGGACGCTAGTGCGACGGGACGGCCCGGGCGAGGGGTTTGCCGAGCGGCCGATACCGTGCGCCGGTGATCAGGAACCGCGACGCCCGGGACGACGCCGCCATCCGGCGGGGCGAGGCCGAGCTGCGCAGCTGGGACCGCCGGCGCCGGCTCGCCGTCGAGGCCGCCGTGCTCGGGGTCGCCGCGCTGTACGCCTTCCTGGTGCTGGGCGAGGGACCCGGGGCCGTCTCCTGGGGTCTGCTGCTGCTGGTCGTGCTGGTCCGCGCGGCCGTCTGGCGCTGGGGCGACCGCGGGGCCCGGATCGACGGCGCCCGGGTGGACTTCGCGCTCCGGCACCGGCGGCTGGCCGGCTGGGCCCGCCCCGACGCGGTGCGGGCGCGAGCCCAGCAGCGGCTGCGCCGCGCCCGGCTGCAACGCGCCGCCTTGGTCGTCGTGGCCGTGCTCTTCGCGGTCGTCACGGTGGTGACGCTGGTGGCCGACCCGGCCGTCCCCCGGCTCGCGGTGCTCTCCGGCGCACTGCTGGTGCTCACCGGCGTCCAGCTGTGGCTGCACGAGCGGAACCTGGCCGAGGCCCGGCGCTGGCTGGCCGATCCGCCGGCCTGAGGCTCAGCGGGTGCGGCGGAGCAGTGCCAGGAACATCGCGTCGGTGCCGTGCCGGTGCGGCCACAGCTGCGCGTAGCGGCCCCGCTCGATGCCGGGCACCTCGCTGAACAGCGGGGCCACCGGCAGCACCTCGACGTCGTCCCGGCCTGCGGCAGCGTCGACGACGTCGACCGTCTCGGCCGCGTGCGGGGAGCAGGTCACGTAGGCGACCACTCCCCCGGGCCGCACCGAGGCCAGCGCACCGTCCAGCAGCTGCCGCTGCAGCTCGGCCAGCGGGGCGACATCGTCGGCGGTCCGCCGCCAGCGCACCTCCGGCCGGCGGCGCAGCGCGCCGAGACCGGTGCACGGCGCATCGAGCAGCACCCGGTCGAACGAGCCGACCGGCCACGGCGGGGCGGTGCCGTCGGCGACCTGCACGTCGACGTCGCCGGCCCCGGCCAGCGCGCCGCGCACCAGCTCGGCGCGGTGCGGCGCGCGGTCGGCGGCGGTCAGGTGCACCCCGGCGGGCCGGGCGGCGGCCAGCAGGCCCGCCTTGCCGCCCGGGCCGGCGCACATGTCCAGCCAGCGCTCGTCGCGGCCCTCCAGCGGCGCGCGGACCAGTGCGAGGGCAGCCAGCTGGCTCCCCTCGTCCTGCACCGCGGCGGCGCCGGAGCGCACGGCGGCGATCCGCCCGGGGTCGCCGGAGCCCAGCCGGACGGCGTACGGCGACCAGGGCCCGGGTTCGCCGCCGACCTCGGTGGCCAGCTGGTCGCGGTCGATCCGCCGCGCCACCAGGTGCACCTCGGGGGCGGCGTCGTCGGCCAGCAGCGCCGGCTCGACCTCCTCGGCGGCAGCGAGCGCATCGCGCCAGGCCTCGACGATCCAGCGCGGGTGGTCGGTGGTCAGCGCGAGCCGGGCGTCGTCGTCGGCGGGCTGGAGTGCCTGCACCCAGGCGGCCCGGTCGCCGCCGGCGGCCACCTTGCGCAGCACCGCGTTGACCAGCCCGGAAGCGCCGGTGCCGACGATCGCCCGGGTCAGGGCGACGCTGGTGTCGACGGCGGCGTGCGCCGGCACCCGCAGGTCGATCAGCTGGTAGGCGCCCAGCCGCAGCAGGTCCAGGACCTTCGGGTCCAGCTCGGCCAGCGGCCGGGACACCAGCGTGGTCAGGACGGCGTCCAGGGTGCCGGTCGCGCGCAGCGTGCCGTAGGCCAGCTGGGTGGCGAAAGCGGCGTCGCGGGGCTCGAGCTGCCGTTCGCGCAGCAGCTGGGGCAGCAGCAGGTTGGCGTAGGCGTCCCGGCTGGAGACGCCCTCGAGGACGTCGAAGGCGGTCAGCCGGGCGCCGTCCAGGGTGGGCCGGTGCCGCCGGGACTGGGGGCGCTGGTTGCCGGTGCCCGGGTCGTTCCGTCGCTTGTGGCCGGCCCGCTTCGCCGGGCCGGTCACGCGCCGACCTGCTCGCCGAGCCGCTCGCCGGGCTCCGGCCGGGCTCCCCGCGCCCAATCGGCGGCGGGGAGCATCTTCTTGCCCGCGGGCTGCACCTCGCGCAGCCGCACGGCCCCCCGGCCGGTGCCCACCAGCACGCCGGTCGGGCCGACCGAGACCTCACCAGGCTCGAGGCCCAGCGAGGTGGGCAGCGGCTCGACCGGGGCGAGGCGCAGCCGGTTGCCGCGCCAGGTGGTCCACGCACCCGGCGCCGGGGTGACGCCGCGGACCCGGCGGTCGACGACGTGGGATGGGAGGGTCCAGTCGACCCGGGCGTCGGCGGTCTCGATCCGCGGGGCGAGGCTGACGCCGTCGGCGGGCTGCGGCTCCGGGCGCAGCGACCCGTCGGCGATGCCGTCGAGGGTCGCGACCAGCAGGCCGGCGCCGCTGACCGCGAGCCGCTCCAGCAGGTCGCCGGCGGTGTCGGCCGGGCCGATCGGCTCGGTGACGACGCCGAACACCGGGCCGGTGTCCAGCCCGGCCTCCAGCTGGAAGGTCGCCGCACCGGTGACCTCGTCGCCGGCCATGACCGCGTGCTGCACGGGGGCGGCGCCGCGCCAGGCCGGCAGCAGCGAGAAGTGCAGGTTGACCCAGCCGTGCCGCGGGATCTCCAGCGCGGCCGGCGGCACCAGCGCGCCGTAGGCGACCACCGGCGCGCAGTCGACGTCGAGCGCGCGCAGCTGGTCGAGGAACTCCGGCTCGCGCGGCGACCGGGGCTGCAGCACCGGGATGCCGGCGGCGTCGGCGCGCTCGGCGACCGGTGACCGGCTGGTCCGGCGTCCCCGACCGGCGGGGGCGTCGGGCCGGGTCAGGACGGCGACGACCTCGTGCTGCGAACCCAGCAGCGCGTCCAGCGCGACGACGGCCGGCGCCGGCGTACCGGCGAACAGGAGCTTCAGTGGGGGCTCACCTTCACGACCGGAGCCGGGACCGGCTCACCACTGGGCAGGTAGGCCTGCTCGCCCTGCCAGGCGGCGTCGGCGAGCACGGACAGCGCCGCCTCGCGGGCCTCGGCGTCGAGCCGGTCGACGAAGAGCACACCGTCGAGGTGGTCGGTCTCGTGCTGGATGGCGCGGGCCAGCTTGTGCGAGCCCTCCACCCGGATCGGGTCGCCGTGCATGTTCCAGCCCGTGGCGGCGACGTGGAGGTGGCGGCGGCAGTCGAAGCGGAAGCCCGGGATGGACAGGCACCCCTCGGCGTCCTCCTCGGTCTCCTCGCCCACCGGCGTCACGTCGGGGTTGACCAGGTGGCCCACCTCGCCGTCGACGTACCAGGTGAACACCCGCAGGCCCACGCCGATCTGCGGCGCGGCGATGCCGGCCCCGCCGGCGGCGTGCATCGTGTCCGTCAGGTCGGCGACGAGCTGCTGGAGCTCCTTGTCGAAGTCGACGACGGGGGCGGCCGGGGTGCGCAGCACCGGGTCGCCCATGATCCGGATCGGGGTGACGCTCACCGGACGATGGTAGGTGGCGGGTCCATCGGCGCCCGCAGGGGAACCTGGCTACGGTGCAGGAATGGCCTCCCTCGCCACCCACCGCCTGCACGCCGTCCTCAGCACCGTCGTCGACGGGGTGGCCGTCGGCGGCGCCGAGGCAGCGCTCGACCACCCCGCCCGGTCGGCCGCCCGCCGCCGGCTGTACCTCGCCGTTCTCGCCGTGGTCGCGGCGGAGACCGTCGCCCACGACCTGCCCGCGCTGCGGCGGACCTTCCAGGGGATGCCGATCGAGCCGGCCGACCCGGCCGACCACGCGGTGCTGCGCCACCAGGGGCTGGTCAGCACCGCGTGGGGGCTGGGCGTCACCGCCGTCCACCGCCCGCTCGCCCGGGCGCTGCGCCGCCGCGGCCACCGGCGTCCGCACCTCCTGCTGGGCATCCTGGCCGGCGTCGGCACCGCCGCCTGCACGCTGCCGGTGCGCTGGCGGCGGGCCACCGAGCGCGCCGCCGAGGACCTCGCCTCCGCCCGGGTGGACGCCGAACTCGCCGAGCTGCTGGCACAGTCGGCCGACTGACCCCGCGCACGGAAGGCTAGGCCAGCTCCAGCGGGTCCAGCTGCACGCGCACGTGCTCGGGCGCCTTCTTCGCGCTGCGCACCCCCTGCACCTCGCGCAGCGCCCGGGCCAGCCCGGTGCCCTCGGTGCGCGGCACCCGCACCAGGTAGCGCTCCCGCTCGCCCTCCTGCCCCGGGCGGGGCGGCTCGGGCACCGGGCCCAGCACGTCGGCGTGGTCGGGCAGCCGCAGCGCGTCCAGGAACTCCGCCAGGGCCACCGGCGACGCCGACAGCGACGCCATCCGGGTGGCCGGCGGGAAGCCGAGCTCCCGGCGGTCGGCGAGCTCCCGGGCGGCGAGCCCGGCGGGGTCCCAGCGGACCAGCGCCTGCACCACCGGGTGACCGGCGTCGGCGGCCACCACCACCGGCTGCTCCGGGCGGACGAGCGCCGCGGCGTTCATCCACCGGCGCAGCGTCTCCTCCCCCGCGCGCAGGTCGGCCCGGCCGAGCAGCGCCCAGGCGTCCAGCAGCAGCGCCGCCCCGTAGCCGCCCTCGGCCACGGGCTCCGCGCCCGGGGTGGCGACCACCAGCGCCGCCCCGCCCGGCACGGTGGCCAGCACGCCCGAGCCGCGGCCGGAGACCCGCACGGCGGCGCCGGGGAAGGCCCGCCCGAGCTCCTCGGCGGTGCGGGCCTCCCCGATCACCGCGGCGCGGAGCTTCGTCCCGTGGCAGTGCGGGCAGTCGAAGGTCGCCGCCGGCCGCGCGCACCACCGGCAGGCGGCGATCCGGGTGCCGCCCGGCCCCGGGCGCGGCGCGACGCCGAGCGGTCCGCCGCAGTGCGCGCAGCGGGCCGGTGCCCGGCACCGGTCGCAGACCAGCGACGGCACGTAGCCCGAGCGGGGCACCTGCACCAGCACCGGGGTGCCGGCCTGCAGCGCCTTGCGGGCGACGTCGAAGGCGAGCGTGGGCAGCCGGGCGGTGCGGGCGGCGGCGTCCCGGGCCAGCTCGAAGTCGCTGCCCACCGCCTGCACGCGGGGGGCGGCGGTGCGCAGGTTCGCCCGGTCGGCGACCAGCTCGTGCGCCCAGCCGGACTCCACCAGCAGCTGCCCCTCGGCGGTGCGGGCGGTGCCGGCGACCACCGCGGCGCAGCCGGCCAGGTGGGCGCGGTGCACCAGCACGTCGCGGGCGTGCGGGTAGGGCGCGCGGGGTTCGGCGTGCAGGTCGTCGCCGTCGTCCCAGACGACGACCAGCCCGAGGTCGCGGACCGGCGCGAGGACGGCGCCGCGGGTGCCGAGCACGACCTGCGCGCTGCCCCGGGCCGCGGTCAGGAACCGCCCGTAGCGGACGTCGGGTGAGGCGTCGGCGCGCAGCACCGCCACCGACCCGGCCGGCAGCAACGCGTCGGCGGCGGCGGCCAGCCGGTCGAGGTCCTTGCCGTCGGGGACGACGACCAGCGCGCCCCGCCCCCCGGACAGCGCCGCCTGCGCCAGCTCGGCCAGCCGGGTGGGCCAGTCCTCGCCGGGCAGCGCGGTCCACACCGCCCGGGCCGGCGCCCCGTCGGCGACGGCGGACAGCAGCTGCGGGCCGGTCGGGTAGCGGGCGAACCCGGCCGGGTCCGGAGCCGGCGGCGGGGGTGGCGGGTCGGCCGCCGGGCGCTTCTCCGGCGCGGCCCGCCGCGGTGGCAGGGCCAGCCGCAGCACGTCGGTCAGCGTGCCGGCGTAGCGGTCGGCGACCGAGCGGGCCAGCTCGGCGACCTCCGGGGTGAGCACCGGCTCGGGCGAGACGACCTTGGCCAGCGGCGCCAGCTTGCCGGTGTGGTCGGTGGAGCCGGCGACCTCGAGCACGACCCCGTCGACCAGCTTGCCGGCGAAGCGCACCCGGACCCGGCAGCCGGCGACGACCTGCTCGGCCAGCTCGTCGGGGACGGCGTAGTCGAAGGGCCGGTCCAGGTGCGCCAGCGGCACATCGACGACGACCCGGGCCACCCGCTGAGCGGGTGGGTCCGGGTCGGGGTCGAGCGTGGCGGTCAGTGGTTCAGACGCCGACGGCGGACTTCAGCGCGTCGACCCGGTCCAGGCGCTCCCAGGGCAGCTGCACGTCGGTGCGGCCGAAGTGCCCGTAGGCGGCGGTCGGGGCGTAGATCGGGCGCAGCAGGTCCAGGTCGCGGACGATCGCCCCGGGGCGCAGGTCGAACACCGAGGTGATCGCCTTCTCCAGCGTCTCCTCCGGCACGGTGTTGGTGCCGAAGGTCTCCACGAACAGCCCGACCGGGTGCGCGGCGCCGATGGCGTAGGCGACCTGCACCTCGCAGCGGCGGGCCAGGCCCGCGGCGACGACGTTCTTCGCCACCCAGCGCATCGCGTAGGCCCCCGACCGGTCGACCTTCGACGGGTCCTTGCCGGAGAAGGCGCCGCCCCCGTGGCGGGCCATGCCGCCGTAGGTGTCGACGATGATCTTCCGGCCGGTGAGCCCGGCGTCGCCCATCGGGCCGCCGATCACGAACTTGCCGGTGGGGTTGACCAGCAGCCGGTAGCCGGTGGTGGGCAGGCCGAGGGCAGCGAGCTCGGGCTCGACGACGAGCTCCTGCACGTCGGGGGCGAGCAGCGTCTCGATCGAGATGTCCTCGGCGTGCTGGCTGGAGACGACCACGGTGTCCACGGCGACCGGCCGGTCGTCCTCGTAGACCACGGTGACCTGGGTCTTGCCGTCGGGCCGCAGGTAGGGCACGGAACCGTCCTTGCGCACCGCGGAGAGCCGGCGGGACAGCCGGTGCGCCAGCGCGATCGGCAGCGGCATGAGCTCGGGGGTCTCGTCGGTGGCGTAGCCGAACATCAGGCCCTGGTCGCCGGCGCCCTGGCGCTCGATGAGGTCGTCGGCGATGGCCGCGCGGTGCTCGGCGTCGCTGAGGCCGGCGAGGCGGGACTCGTAGCCGGTGTCGACGCCCTGGGCGATGTCCGGGGACTGCGCGCCGATGGAGACGCTGACCCCGCAGGAGGCGCCGTCGAAGCCCTTGCGCGAGGAGTCGTAGCCGATCCCGAGGATGGTGCGCCGCACGATGTCGGCGATGTCGACGTAGCCGGAGGTGGTCACCTCACCGGCGATGTGCACCTGGCCGGTGGTGATCATCGTCTCGACGGCGACCCGGCTGCGGGGGTCCTGCTCCAGCATCGCGTCCAGGATCGAGTCGCTGATCTGGTCGGCGATCTTGTCGGGGTGCCCCTCGGTGACCGACTCGGACGTGAAGAGGCGGCGTGCCACTCGGTTCTCCCTGCGATCGACGGCCGAGCGCGGGATCCGCGTCCGGTGATGAGCTCGACCGCCGAGCCTACCGGCGGGGCCGGGTCCCCGTCGGGTGGCGCCGGCGCGCGTGCCCGAGGAGACCAGGCGGCGGGGATCACGCGCCGGGGAGCCGGCGTGCCACCGCGTCCCAGATGCCGGCGGCCACGGCGTCCTTGCGGGCGGCCGGCAGCGGCGTGACCGTCCCGTCGTCCGCCAGCACGGTGACCTCGTTCTCCTCCCGGCCGAACACCCGGCCGGCGGAGACGTCGTTCACCACCAGCAGGTCGACCCCCTTGCGGGCCAGCTTGGCCCGGGCGTGGGTGAGCACGTCCCCCTCCGCGTCCCCGGTCTCCGCGGCGAAGCCGACGACGACCTGCCCGGGTGCCCGGGCGGTCACCAGCTCGGCGAGCACGTCGGTGGTCCGGGCCAGCGGCACGGCGTCCGGCTCGGCGGCGCCGCCCTTCTTGAGCTTGGTGTCGGCAACCGAGACCGGCCGGAAGTCGGCCACGGCCGCGGCCATGACGACGACGTCGGCCCCGGCCGCCTCGGCCGCCATCGCCACGCGAAGCTCCTCGGCGGTCTCGACGGCGACGGTGCGGACGCCGAACGGGGCGGGCTCGGCGACGTTGGCCGCGACCAGCACGACCTCGGCACCCCGCGCGGCGGCGACCCGGGCCAGCGCCTGCCCCTGCCGCCCGGACGAGCGGTTGCCCAGGTACCGCACCGGGTCCAGCGGCTCGCGGGTGCCCCCGGCGCTGATCACCACGCGGCGGCCGGTGAGGTCCGGGCGGAGCGCGGCGGCGCCGTGCTCCAGGACGACGGCGGCCAGCGCGGCGACGTCGGCCGGTTCGGGGAGCCGGCCGGGGCCGGAGTCGGGCCCGGTGAGCCGGCCCACCGCGGGGGGCAGCACGACCGCGCCGCGGCGGCGCAGGGTGGCCACGTTGTCCTGGGTGGCCGGGTGCAGCCACATCTCGGTGTGCATGGCCGGTACGAAGACGACGGGTGCGTGCGCGGTGAGCAGCGTGGCGGTGAGCAGGTCGTCGGCGCGGCCGGCAGCGGCACGGGCGAGCAGGTCGGCCGTGGCCGGGTTCACCAGCACCAGGTCGGCGGTCTGCCCGATCCGGACGTGCGCCACCTCGGGGACGTCGTCCCAGACGTCGGTGGTGACCGGGTTGCCCGACAGCGCCTCGAAGGTCGCCGCGCCCACGAACCGCAGCGCCGAGGCGGTCGGCACCACCCGGACGTCGTGCCCGGCCTCGGTGAGCGCGCGCAGCAGCAGCGCGGACTTGTAGGCGGCGACGCCGCCGCCCACCCCCAGCACGATCCGGCTCATGCCGTCCATCCTCCCCCAGGCACGACGAAGCCCCCGGCACCAGCCGGGGGCTTCGTCATCACAACGGGCGTGAGATCTGGTGGCGACGCCACCAGCCGCGGCCCCGGTCCAGAGGCTCGCCCCGGGCGTGCGAGGGGTGAGGAGGACCGGGGTCCTTTAATTCTCGCCGGCGGTGTGGGTCAGCAGGCCCTCGTTGATCTCACGCAGCGCGATCGACAGCGGCTTCTCCTGCGGCGCGGTGTCGACCAGCGGGCCGACGTACTCCAGCAGGCCCTCGGAGAGCTGGCTGTAGTAGGCGTTGATCTGCCGCGCGCGCTTGGCGGCGTAGATGACCAGCCCGTACTTGCTGGTGGTGCGCTCCAGCAGTTCGTCGATCGGCGGGTTGGTGATGCCCTCAGGGGCGGGTGCGACTCCGGACACGGGCGGGCGTGCTCCTCAACTCGGTGTGCGGGCGGGCGGCGGACGGGTCCGCGCGGTCGCCTCGGGTGCGCCCTCGGCCGCGGTCAGGGACCAGCGGGCGGAGGCGCAGTCAGCAAGCTTACCAACTCGTCGGCTGCTCTGGCCACGTCGTCGTTGACGACCACGACGTCGAACTCGCCGGCGGCGTCCAGTTCGGCCTGCGCCAGCGCCAGCCGGCGGGACTGGACCTCCGGCGCCTCGGTGCCACGGCCGGCCAGCCGGCTGACCAGCTCGGCCCAGGACGGCGGGGCCAGGAAGACCAGCTGGGCCTCCGGCGCGCGCTCCCGCACCTGCCGGGCGCCCTGCAGCTCGATCTCCAGCAGGGCCGGTGACCCGGCGGCGAGCTGCTCGTCGACCGGCGCCTTCGGGGTGCCGTAGCGGTTGCCCGCGTAGGAGGCCCACTCCAGCAGCCCGTCGTTGGCGGCCAGCCAGTCGAAGGTCTCGTCGTCGATGAACCAGTAGTGCTCGCCGTCGACCTCACCGGGACGCGGCTTGCGGGTGGTGACCGACACCGACACCCAGACCTCGGGGTGCCGGCGCCGGACCTCGGCGACGACCGTCCCCTTGCCGACGCCCGAGGGCCCGGAGAGCACGGTCAGCCGCGCGCGGTTTCGTCGTCCCACTCGTTGATCTTCGCACCGGGGTGGTCTGGGACCACCGCGGAGTCGGTCAGAGGGCACCCTCGGTGGGGACCTGGTCGGCTTCGACGTGCTCGCCGCCGAACTCCGCCTCCAGGGCCCGGCGCTGGTTGGCGCCCAGCCCGCGCACCCGCCGGGTCGGCGAGATCTCCAGCCGCTCCATGATCTTCGCCGCACGCGCCTTGCCGACGCCGGGCAGCGACTCGAGCACCGCGGAGACCCGCATCTTGCCGATCACCTCGTCGGTCTCGCCCTGCTTGAGGACGTCGCCGACCGTGGTGCCCTTGCTCTTCAGCCGCTCGCGCAGCTCGGCACGGGCCTTGCGGGCCGCGGCGGCCTTCTCCAGGGCGGCGGCGCGCTGTTCGGGGGACAACTCGGGAAGGGGCACGGAGCAACCCAATCGTGTTCAGTCCGGCGCGTGCCGGCGCAGTTCTTCGGTGATCCAGCTCGTTCGCGACGGCCCGCGGTGTGAGCCTCGGCCGTCAACCTAGTCATCCGAGACCGACTGGTCACGCCTGCCCCGGTGCCGGCACCGCCAGGCCGGTGTGCTGTCCGGCGGGGCGTCCCGGCGGACACGCCGCGCACCCTTCCCGTCACTGCTGGTCAGCGCGCGTGTCGCGGCTCAGGTCGCCCGCGCACCCCGCCCGGACCGCCGGCCGAGCACCCAGCCCCCCAGCCCCGCGAGCACGAACAGCCCGGTCACCAGCAGCCCGGCACCGGTGACGTGCTGCTGGGTCCACAGCACGGTGGGGCCGGCGTCGAACGTGAGGGTCAGCTCGCTCTCGTACGCCTCGGTCGTCTCGGGCAGGTACGGCGCATAGGAACCCGAGTACGCGGTCCAGGTGCGCGGGTGGGCGTTGGCCAGCCAGAAGACGGTCACCCCGGCGATCGCCAGGCCGGCGCCGAGCGCCAGCACCAGCCAGGGCACCGCCCGCCTCACGCCGCCCGGCCTCACGCCGACAGCTCCGCCGTCCACCGGTCGGCGGCGGCGCGCAGCGCCGCGGCGTCCGGGCCGGCGGACAGCACGTCCCGGGAGACGGTGGGGACGACGGCCTGGTCCGCGCCGAACAGCCGGCGCAGGTCGGCCACCGTGCCGCCCTGCGCCCCCAGGCCCGGGGCCAGCACCGGGCCGCGCAGCCCGGTGAGGTCGACGTCGAGCTCGGACAGCGTGGCGCCGACGACGACACCGAAGGACCCGGTGAACGCCCCGAAGCGCCGCTGCTGGTCGGCGAGGGCCGCGGGATCGGGCGCCGGGTCGCCCACCAGCCAGTCAGGAGCGTTCCAGCGCCCGACGGTGTCCACGACCGTCTGCGCGACCGACCGGTCCCCCACCACCGCGGACTGGAACGTGGCGGCGTCGGGGTTGGAGGTGCGGGCCAGCACGAACAGCCCGCCGCCGAACCGGCGCGCCGTGCCGACCGCCGGTTGCAGCGACTCCGGACCGAGGTAGGGGCTCACGGTCAGCGCGTCGACCTGCATCGGGTGGTCGCTGCGCAGGTAGTCCGCGTAGGCGTCCATCGTCGAGCCGATGTCGCCGCGCTTGGCGTCCAGCAGCACCAGGGTGCCGGCCTCCCGGGCCCGGGCGACCGCCTCCTCCAGCACCGCCACCCCGCGGGCGCCGTGCCGCTCGTAGAAGGCCATCTGCGGCTTGAGCACCGCCACGTGCCCGGCGAGCGCGTCGACCACCAGGTCGGTGAACCGGCGCAGCCCATCGAGGTCGTCACCGACGCCCCAGTCCAGCAGCAGCGGCCGGTGCGGGTCCACGCCGACGCACAGCGGACCGCGTGCGCCCACCGCGGCGGCCAGCCGGACGCCGAACGGGTCGACCTCGGCGTGCGTCGGGCGGCTCACGAGCCGACCGGCCGGTGCGCGTGCCCGACGGCGTCGGTCAGCGAGCCGAACCCCCGCGCGGCCAGCGCCGCGGCGAGCTCCGCGTGGATGCGCGCCGGGGCCGAGGGGTCGTTGAAGACCGCCGTGCCGACGCTGACCGCGCTCGCGCCGGCGAGCACGAACTGCAGCGCGTCCAGGCCGCTGCGGACGCCGCCCATGCCCAGGATCGGCACCTGCGGCAGCGCCTGGTGCACCTGCCAGACGCAGCGCAGCGCCACCGGGCGGATCGCCGGGCCGGAGAGCCCGCCGGTGACGCCGCCGAGCACCGGCCGCATGGTGTCGGGGTCGATGACCAGCCCCAGCAGGGTGTTGATCATCGACAGCCCGTCGGCGCCGGCGTCGGCCACCGAGCGGGCGATCGTCACGATGTCGGTGACGTCGGGGCTCAGCTTGGCGTAGACCGGCTGCGCGGGGTCGGCGGCCTCGCGCACCGCCGCGACGACGTCGCGGGCGGCGACCGGGTCGCAGGCGAACACCTCGCCGCGGCTCTCGACGTTCGGGCAGGAGATGTTGACCTCGATGCCCAGCACCCCCGGCACACCGCGCAGCCGGGCGGCCAGCTCGGCGAAGTCCTCCACCCGGGTGCCGGCGATGGAGACGAACGCGCGGGCGCCGCGCTGGGCGAGCCACGGCAGGTCCTCGGCCAACAGCCCGTCGATGCCGGGCCCCTGCAGGCCGATGGAGTTGAGCATCCCGCTGGGCGTCTCGGCCATCCGCGGCGTCGGCCGGCCGGAGCGGGGCCGCAGCTGCACCGACTTGGTGACCACCGCGCCGATCGCGGTGAGGTCGACGAACGGTTCCAGCTCCCGGCCGAAGCCCGAGCAGCCGGACGCGGTGAGGACCGGGCTGGGCACCGGCACCCGGCCGAGGGCGGTGCGCATGTCCACCGCGGGCGCGGCCTGTCCGACGGTCACGAGGACGCTCCCGGGGCGCCGGGGCCGGCCTCGGGCGGTGCGACCGGGGTGGGGGGTGCGCCGGCCGGGGTGGGCACGGCGGGCGGGGTGAGCCCCATGGCGTCGGCGCCGACGACGTCCGCCGGCAGGGTGCCGACGTCGGCGAAGCGGACCCGGTCACCGCCGAAGACCGGACCCTCGACGCAGGAGCGGGCGAACCGGGTGCGCCCGTCGGCGCCGACCACCGGCAGCACGCAGGTCATGCAGACGCCGATGCCGCAGGCCATCGACTCCTCGACGGCGACGTAGCTGGGCACCCCGGCGGCGGTCGCCACGTCGGCGACCGCGCGGAGCATGCCCATCGGTCCGCAGGCGTAGACCACCCCGGCGCCGCTGACCAGCTCGGCGACCGCCTCGGTGACCCAGCCGCGGCGCCCGGCGCTGCCGTCGTCGGTCATCACCACGAACGGCGCAGCCAGCGACCCGAGCTCCTGGACCGAGCACAGCCGCCCGGCCGACGCCGCACCGGTGACCGCCGCGACCTCCGAGCCGGTGGCGCGCAGCCGCCCGGCCAGCCCGACCAGCGCGGCGGCGCCGTACCCGCCGCCGACCAGCAGCGCCGGGGTACCCGGTGGCGGCATCGGGAACGGGCGGCCCAGCGGGCCGACGACGTCGACCACGTCGCCGGGCTGCAGCCCCGCCAGCCAGCTGGAGCCCGGTCCGTGCGGGGCGACGACCACCTGCACCTGGCCGCCACCCACCCCGGCGATCGCGATGGACCGCCGCAGCAGGTTCGCCGAGGTGGGGCCGCCGACCGCGAAGGCGACGAACTGGCCCGGCACCGCCCGCTCGGCCACCTCCGGGGCAGCGAAGCTCAGCTCCACGTACGCGCCGACGGGACGCCGGCCGGCCACCGCGACCACCCGCTGCACGGGTGGGCGCGGCGCCGCCGGCGCCGGCTCGGTCAGCAGCCCGCCGGTCATGCCGGGGCGCCGGGACGCGGGGCGGCGGCCAGCGCCCGGTGCAGGTCCTGCAGGCTGCGCACGCCCAGGTGCCCGCGACGCAGCGCCTCGATGCCCTGCACCGCGGCCGCCAGGCCCTGGGTGGTGGTGATGCTCGGGATGCCGGCGCTCACCGCCGCCGCCCGGATCTCGTACCCGTCCAGCCGGGGCCCGCTGTTGCCGGGCGTGCCGAACGGGGTGTTGACCACGATGTCGACGTCGCCGGCCTGGATCCGCTCGACGATGTTGCCCGGGCCCTCGCTGAACTTCCCGACCACCTCGCACTGCACCCCGTTGCGGCGCAGCACCTGGGCGGTGCCGGCGGTGGCGAGCACGCGGAACCCGAGGTCGGCCAGCCGCTTGACCGGGAAGACCGCCGAGCGCTTGTCCCGGTTGGCCAGCGAGACGAAGACGGTGCCCTCGGTGGGCAGGTCGCCGTAGACCGCGGCCTGGGACTTGGCGAAGGCGGTGCCGAACTCCGCGTCCAGCCCCATCACCTCACCGGTGGACTTCATCTCCGGCCCGAGCACGGTGTCGACGCCGTGACCGTCGACGGTGCGGAACCGGTGGAAGGGCAGCACCGCCTCCTTGACCGCGATCGGGGCGTCGGCCGGCAGGTCGGCGCCGTCACCGCTGGCCGCCAGCACCCCGGCCGCCCGCAGCTCGGCGATGGACTCGCCGACCGCGATCCGCGCCGCCGCCTTCGCCAGCTGCACCGCCGTCGCCTTGGAGACGAACGGCACGGTGCGGCTGGCCCGGGGATTGGCCTCCAGCACGTACAGGATGTCGTCCTTGAGCGCGTACTGGACGTTCATCAGCCCGCGCACACCGATCCTGGCCGCCAGGGCCTCGGTGGCCCGCCGGAGGCCGGCGATCTCCCCGCCGCCCAGGGTGATCGGGGGGAGCGCGCACGCGGAGTCACCGGAGTGCACCCCGGCCTCCTCGATGTGCTCCATGACCCCGCCCAGGTACAGCTCGGTGCCGTCGTAGAGCGCGTCCACGTCGATCTCGACCGCGTCCTCGAGGAACCGGTCGACCAGCACCGGGTGGTCGGTGCTCACGTCGGTGGCCTTGGTGATGTAGGACTCCAGCGTGGCGTCGTCGTAGACGATCTCCATGCCGCGCCCGCCCAGCACGTACGAGGGGCGCACCAGCACCGGGTAGCCGATCGACGCCGCGACCGCCTTCGCCTCGGCCGACGTCGTCGCCATGCCGTGCTTGGGCGCGAGCAGCCCGGTGTCGGCCAGCACCCGGGAGAACTCCCCGCGGTCCTCGGCGGCGTCGATCGCCTCCGGCGAGGTGCCCAGCACCGGCACGCCGGCGTCCTTGAGCCGCTGCGCCAGGCCCAGTGGCGTCTGCCCGCCCAGGGTGCAGATCACCCCCGCGACCGGGCCGGCGGCGCGCTCGGCCTCGACGACCTCGAGCACGTCCTCGAACGTCAGCGGCTCGAAGTACAGGCGGTCGGCGATGTCGTAGTCGGTGGAGACGGTCTCCGGGTTGCAGTTGACCATCACCGCCTCGTAGCCGGCGTCCTGCAGCGCCATCACCGCGTGCACGCAGGAGTAGTCGAACTCGACGCCCTGCCCGATCCGGTTGGGGCCGGAACCGAGGATCAGCACCGCCGGCTTCTCCCGCGGCTCGACCTCGTTCTCCTCGTCGTAGGAGGAGTAGTGGTACGGGGTGCGGGCGGCGAACTCGGCCGCGCAGGTGTCCACCGTCTTGTAGACCGGCCGGATGCCCAGCCGCCAGCGCAGGATGCGCACGCCGTCCTCCCCGGCGAGCTCGGGCCGCAGCGCGGCCACCTGCCGGTCGGACAGGCCGTGCCGCTTGGCCCGGCGCAGCAGCTCCGGGGTGAGCGCCGGGGCCTGGCGGACCTCCTCGCCCAGCTCGTGCACCAGCGCGATCTGGTCGACGAACCACTCGTCGAAGCCGGACGCCTGCGACACCTGCTGCACGGTGGCGCCGGCGGCCAGCGCCTGCTCGGCCACGTACAGCCGGCCGTCGACCGGGGTGCGCAGCTGCTCCAGCAGCTCCTCGGCGGTGGCCCGGGTCGCGGGCGCGGTCCAGAAGCCGGCGGCCGCCGTCTCGGTGGAGCGCATGGCCTTGCCCAGCGCCTCGGTGAAGTTCCGGCCCATGGCCATCACCTCGCCGACGCTCTTCATCGTGGTGGTCAGCCGGGGGTCGGCGCCGGGGAACTTCTCGAAGGCGAAGCGCGGGATCTTCACCACGACGTAGTCCAGCGACGGCTCGAACGACGCCGGCGTGACCCCGGTGATGTCGTTGGTGATCTCGTCGAGGGTGTAGCCGATCGCGAGCTTGGCGGCGATCTTGGCGATCGGGAAGCCGGTGGCCTTCGACGCCAGCGCCGAGGACCGGGAGACGCGGGGGTTCATCTCGATGACGACGAGCCGGCCGTTGTCGGGGTTGACCGCGAACTGGATGTTGCAGCCGCCGGTCTCCACGCCGACCTCGCGCAGCACGTCGATGCCGACGTCGCGCATCCGCTGGTACTCGCGGTCGGTGAGGGTCATCGCCGGGGCGACGGTCACCGAGTCACCGGTGTGCACGCCCATCGCGTCGATGTTCTCGATCGAGCAGATGACGACCACGTTGTCGCTGCGGTCGCGCATCAGCTCCAGCTCGTACTCCTTCCAGCCGAGCACCGACTCCTCGATGAGCACGGTGTGCACGGGCGAGTCGGCCAGGCCGTGGCCGGCCATCCGGCGCAGCATCGCCTCGTCGGTGGCGAACCCCGAGCCCAGCCCACCCATGGTGAAGCTGGGCCGGATGACGACGGGGTAGCCGACCTCCTCGGCGGTGACCAGCGCCTCCTCGACGGTGGCGCAGACCTTCGAGCGCGGGGCGTCGGCGCCGACCGAGCGCACGATCTCCTTGAACAGCTGCCGGTCCTCGCCGCGGTTGATCGCGTCGACGTCGGCGCCGATGAGCTGGACGCCGTACTTCTCCAGCACGCCGTTCTCGAACAGGCCGATGGCGATGTTCAGCGCCGTCTGCCCGCCCAGGGTGGCCAGCAGCGCGTCCGGGCGCTCGGCGGCGATGACCCGCTCGACGAACTCCGGGGTCAGCGGCTCCACGTAGGTGGCGTCGGCGACCTCGGGGTCGGTCATGATCGTGGCCGGGTTGCTGTTGACCAGGCTGACGCGCAGCCCCTCGGCCTTGAGCACCCGGCAGGCCTGGGTGCCGGAGTAGTCGAACTCGCTGGCCTGGCCGATGACGATCGGCCCGGAGCCGATCACCATCACGTGCTGGAGGTCTGTCCGCTTGGGCATCCTCAGGCCTCCTTCTCGCCGGTCGTGTCCTGGACGGTGAGCGGCGGGCTGACCGCCTCCCCACGCTGGCGCTCGGCGGCCATCAGGTCGACGAACCGGCCGAACAGCGGGTTGGCGTCGTGCGGACCCGCGGCCGCCTCCGGGTGGAACTGCACGCTGAACGCCGGCACCTGGGTCAGCCGCAGCCCCTCGACCACGTCGTCGTTGAGCCCGACGTGGCTGACCTCGACCGGGCCGAACGGGGTGTCGGTGGTCCGGTCCAGCGGGGCGTCGACGGCGAAGCCGTGGTTGTGGCTGGTGACCCGCACCGTGCCGCTGACCCGGTCCAGCACCGGCTGGTTCAGGCCGCGGTGGCCGAAGCGCAGCTTGTAGGTGCCCAGGCCGAGCGCGCGGCCGAGGATCTGGTTGCCGAAGCAGATGCCGAACAGCGGCCGGCCCGCCTCCAGGACCCCGCGCACCGCCGCGACGGCGTAGTCGGCGGCGGCCGGGTCGCCGGGGCCGTTGGAGATGAACACGCCGTCGGCCCCGTGCGCGAGCAGGTCCGCGGCGGTGGCGGTGGCCGGGAGCACGTGCGTCTCCACGCCGAGCTCAGCCAGCGCCCGCGGGGTGGCGGTCTTGATGCCCAGGTCCAGCGCGGCGATGGTGAACCGCTTCTCCCCCACCGCCGGGACGACGTAGGGGTCGTTCGCGCTGACCAGCGGCGCCAGGTCCGCCCCGGTCATCGCCTCGCTGGCGGTGACCCTCGCCAGCAGCTCGTCGCGGTCGAGCCCCTCGCTGCTGATCCCGGCGCGCATGGCGCCGCGGTCGCGCAGGTGCCGGGTGAGCGCCCGGGTGTCGATGCCGCTGATGCCGACGACGCCCTGCGCGGCCAGCTCGTCGTCCAGGCTGCCGGTGGCCCGCCAGTTCGCCGGGCGGCGCGCGGGGTCGCGGACGACGAAGCCGGCCACCCACATCCGGCGGCTCTCGTCGTCCTCGGCGTTGACGCCGGTGTTGCCGACGTGCGGGGCGGTCATCACCACGATCTGCCGGGCGTAGCTGGGGTCGGTCAGCGTCTCCTGGTAGCCGGTCATGCCGGTGGAGAAGACCGCCTCCCCGACCGTCGTCCCGACCTTGCCGTAGGCCTCGCCACGGAACGTGCGCCCGTCCTCGAGCACGAGGATCGCTTCCTGGGCTGTCACTTCACTGCCTTTCCGTCGAGCACGGTCGCCTCGCCCCGGAGGAACGTGGCGACCACCCGGCCGGGGAGCTCCCGGCCGGCATAGGGGCTGTTGCGGCTGCGGCTGGCCAGCGCGGCCGGGTCGACGGTGGCCCGGTGCGTGGGGTCCAGCAGCAGCAGGTTGGCGGGCTCACCGGCGGCCAGCGGCCGCCCGTGCGAGCTGCGGCGGCCGATGGCCGCCGGGCGCACCGACATCCGGTCGGCGACGCCCCGCCAGTCGAGCCGGCCCGGCTCGACCATCGTCTGCACGACGACGGAGAGCGCCTGCTCCAGCCCGAGCATGCCGGGGCGGGCCGCGGCCCACTCGCTCTCCTTGTCCTCCACCGCGTGCGGGGCGTGGTCGGTGCCGACGGCGTCGATGGTGCCGTCGGCGAGCCCGGCCCGCAGCGCCTCGACGTCCTCGGCCGTGCGCAGCGGGGGGTTGACCTTGAACACCGGGTCGTAGCCCTCGGCGCACTCGTCGGTGAGCAGCAGGTGGTGCGGGGTGACCTCCGCGGTCACCTGCACGCCGCGGGACTTCGCCCAGCGCAGGATCTCCACCGAACCCGCCGTCGACACGTGGCAGACGTGCAGCCGCGCGCCGACGTGCCCGGCCAGCAGCACGTCGCGGGCGATCACCGCCTCCTCGGCGGCGGCCGGCCACCCGGCCAGGCCCAGCCGGGCGGAGCGGTCGCCTTCGTTCATCTGCGCACCGACCGTGAGCCGCGGCTCCTCGGCGTGCTGGGCGACGACGCCGTCGAAGGCCTTCACGTACTCCAGCGCCCGGCGCATCAGCGCCGGGTCGGCCACGCAGTGCCCGTCGTCGGAGAAGACCCGCACCCGGGCGGCGGAGTCGGCCATCGCGCCGAGCTCGGCCAGCCGCTCCCCGCGCAGCCCGACGGTGACCGCCCCGACCGGGACGACGTCGACCAGCCCGGCCTGCTGGCCCAGCCGCCAGACCTGCTCGACGACGCCGGCGGTGTCGGCGACCGGGTCGGTGTTGGCCATCGCGTGCACCGCGGTGAAGCCGCCCAGCGCCGCGGCCCGGCTGCCGGTCTCCACGGTCTCGGCGTCCTCCCGGCCCGGCTCGCGCAGGTGGGTGTGCAGGTCGACCAGCCCGGGCAGGGCGACCAGCCCGTCGGCGTCGACCACCCGGGCGCCGTCGGCGGCCAGGTCGGTGCCGAGGGCGGCGATCCGGCCGTCGTCGAGCAGCAGGTCGACGGCGTCCTCGCCGTAGGGGCGGGCGTTGCGGATCAGGTACGTGGTCACGAGGTCCCCTCAGGAGCGCCGCCGAGCAGCAGGTACAGGACGGCCATGCGCACGCTGACGCCGTTGCCGACCTGGTCGACGATCGTGGAGCGGGCCGAGTCGGCCACCTCGGCGGCGATCTCCATGCCGCGGTTCATCGGGCCGGGGTGCATGACGATCGCGTCGTCGGGCAGCGCCGCCATCCGGTGGGCGTCCAGCCCGTACCGGCGGCTGTACTCGCGGGCGCTGGGGAAGAACGAGGCGTTCATCCGCTCGCCCTGCACCCGCAGCATCATCACCACGTCGGCCTTCGGCAGCACGGCGTCCAGGTCGTAGCCGACCCGCGCCGGCCAGCTGCCGACCCCGACCGGCAGCAGCGTCGGCGGGGCGACCAGGGTGACCTCGGCGCCGAGGGTGGCCAGCAGCCAGACGTTGGAGCGGGCCACCCGGCTGTGCAGCACGTCGCCGACGATCACCACCCGGACACCGTCGAGCCGGCCCACCCGCTGGCGGATCGTGTAGGCGTCCAGCAGCGCCTGGGTGGGGTGCTCGTGCGTGCCGTCACCGGCGTTCACCACGCTGCCGCGGACCCAGTGCGCCAGCCGGTGCGGCGCCCCGGAGGCACCGTGCCGGACGACGATGCCGTCGGCGCCCATCGCCTCCAGGGTCAGCGCGGTGTCCTTGAGGCTCTCGCCCTTCGAGACGCTGCTGCCCTTGGCGGAGAAGTTGATGACGTCGGCGCTCAGCCGCTTGGCGGCCAGCTCGAAGGAGATCCGGGTGCGGGTGGAGTCCTCGTAGAAGAGGTTGACCACGGTGCGTCCGCGCAGGGTGGGCAGCTTCTTGACCTCGCGCCCGGCCAGCGCCTGCTCGATCTGGGCCGCGGTGTCCAGCACCAGGGTCGCGTCGTCCCGGTCGAGGTCGCCGGCCTCGAGCAGGTGCCGCTTCACTGGTCACCACCCCGCTCCGCGCCGCCGGTGACCAGGACCTCGTCGAGCCCGTCGACCTCGGCGAGGTGGACCTCGACCTTCTGGCTGCGGGAGGTGGGCACGTTCTTGCCCACGTAGTCCGCTCGGATCGGCAGCTCGCGGTGCCCGCGGTCGACCAGCACCGCCAGCTGGACGGCGCGCGGGCGGCCGAGGTCGCGCAGCGCGTCCAGGGCGGCGCGCACCGAGCGGCCGGAGAAGAGCACGTCGTCGACGAGGACCACCAGCCGGTCGTCGATCCCGGTCCCGGGCAGCCGGGTGTCCTCCAGGGCGCGCACGCCGCGCCGCCGCAGGTCGTCCCGGTAGAGGGTGATGTCGACGGTGCCGACGTTGACGGCGGTGCCGGAGAACGCCTCGACCCGGGCGGCGAGCCGGCGGGCCAGCGGAGCGCCGCGGGTGGGGATGCCGACGAGCACGAGGTCGGCCAGGGAGTTGCCCGCCTTCTCGATCAGCTGGTGGGCGATCCGGTCGACCACGCGAGCGAGGTCGTCGGCGCCGAGCAGCGGCGGTGCGGGCAGGTCGGATGAGTCGGCCATCAGGCCTCCTTCCCCGCCTCACTGGACGGGTCGTTAAAGGAGTGGGACCGGCGACGACGGTACTGCACCGGCCGATGTGACCTCCGACCGTGTTCGGATCAGCCGATCTGCCCCCTCGGGGTGCCGCCCGACTGTCGCTCCGGACGCAGGCTCGGTACTCTGCGTCACCAGCAGGGCTCCCATCCGACGACAGTCAGTGAGCAGAGACGATGAGCACCGACTACTCGCGGGCGCTTGGCGCCCGCCTGCGAGCGATCCGCAACCAGCAGGGCCTGTCGCTGCAGGGCGTGGAGGACAAGTCGCACGGACGCTGGAAGGCCGTCGTCGTCGGCTCGTACGAGCGGGGCGACCGGGCGGTCACCGTCCAGCGGCTGTCCGAGCTCGCCGTGTTCTACGGCGTCCCGGTGTCCGAGCTGCTGCCCGACCCGCGGCCGAGCAGCGCCGTCACCAAGAGCACCAAGATCGTGCTGAACCTGGAGTCGCTCGGCTCGCTGCCGGCCGACGAGGCCGGGCCGCTGGCCCGCTACGCCTCGACCATCCAGGCGCAGCGCCACGACTACAACGGCAAGGTGCTGTCCATCCGCGCCGAGGACCTCAAGTCGCTGGCGATCATCTACGACATGAGCCCCGACGAGCTGACCACCCGGCTCATCGAGTGGGGCGTCCTCTCCCCCGGCCCGGACGGCGTCGGCTACGCCACCGAGGACGACGACGAGCCCAGCTGGGGCGGCGACCGGCGGCGCACCCCCCGCTGAGGACGCTCCCGATCGAGCCCCTGAACGCGAACGGCCCACTCTGCGCTGCAGAGTGGGCCGTCGGCGTCCAGCGCTCGTTCGTCAGGTGGGGATCTCGGCCTTGACGATGCCGCCGAGGACGCCGTTGACGTAGGCCGGGGAGTCGTCGGTGGACAGCGCCTTGGCCAACGTCACCGCCTCGTCGATCACCACGGCGTCGGGGACGTCGTCGACCCACAGCAGCTCGTAGGTGGCCATCCGCAGGATGGCGCGGTCGACGTCGGGCAGCCGGTCCAGCGACCAGCCCTGGGCGTGCCGCTCGATCAGCTCGTCGATCCGCGCCTGCTGCTCGACCACGCCCTCCACGAGCCGGACGGCGTGGTCGGGCACCGGCGGGGAGTCGTCGCCGACCCGGTCGCGGAGCACCGCAAGCGGGTCGCTGCTGCGCAGGTCGGCCTCGTAGAGGACGTCGACCGCGCGCTTGCGCGCCTTGGAACGGGCGGCCACGAGGTCAGCTGACCCGGCCGAGGTAGCGCCCGTCGCGGGTGTCGACCTTCAGCTTCTCGCCGGTGCTGATGAACAGCGGCACCTGGATCTCGGCACCGGTCTCCAGCGTCGCCGGCTTGGTGCCACCGGTCGAGCGGTCGCCCTGCAGGCCCGGGTCGGTGTGCTGCACCACGAGCTCCATGGTCACCGGCAGCTCGACGTACAGCGGGGTCTCGTCGTGCACGGCCACGGTGACCTCGGTGTTGTCCAGCAGGTAGTCCGCGCCGCTGCCGACCGTGGCCTCGGGGACGTAGATCTGCTCGAAGGTGTCGCCGTCCATGAAGACGAAGTCGGTGCCCTCCTTGTAGAGGAAGGTCATCGAGCGCTTGTCGACGGTCGCCGTCTCGACCTTGGTGCCGGCGTTGAAGGTCTTGTCGACGACCTTGCCCGACAGCACGTTCTTCAGGGTCGTGCGCACGAACGCGCCACCCTTGCCCGGCTTGACGTGCTGGAAGTCGGTGACGGTCCAGAGCTGGCCGTCCAGGTTGAGGACGATGCCGTTCTTGAGGTCGTTGGTGGTAGCCATCTAGAGAACCAGCAGTTCCTTGCTCGTGAGGGTCAACAACTCGGGCTCGTCGTCCGTGACGATGAGGGTGTCCTCGATCCGGACACCGCCGTGCCCGGGCAGGTACACGCCCGGCTCCACGGTGACGGCCATGCCAGCGGCCAGGGTACCTGCGCCCAGCGCCGAGATCCCCGGTGCCTCGTGGATCTCCAGTCCCACCCCGTGCCCCAGGCCGTGGGTGAAGTGGTCGCCGTGCCCGGCGGCCACGATGACGTCGCGGGACGCGGCGTCGACCGCGACGACCTGCGCACCGACCGCCAGGGCCGCCCGGCCGGCCGCCTGCGAGGCGGCGACCAGCTCGTACACCTCACGCTGCCAGTCGGCGGCGTGCCCCAGCACGACCGTGCGGGTCATGTCCGAGTGGTACCCGTCGACGGTGGCGCCGAAGTCGAGCTTCAGGAAGTCGCCGTCGCGCAGCACGGTGGCGTCGGGGCGGTGGTGCGGGATGGCCGAGTTGGCGCCGGTGGCCACGATCGTCTCGAAGCTGGACGACTCCGCGCCGAGCGCCAGCATCCGCGCGTCCAGCTCTCGGCCGACCTCCAGCTCGGTGCGCCCCGGCCGCAGGGCTCCCTCGGCGGCCAGCTCGGCCAGCGCCCGGTCGGCGACGGCGCACGCCCGGCGCAGCGACTCGATCTCGCCGTCGTCCTTGACCGCGCGCAGGGCCTCGACGGCGCGGCGGATGCTGATCAGCTCGGCGTCACCGACCACCCGCTCGAGCGAGCGCAGCCCGTCGACGGTCATCTCGTGCGACTCGTACCCGATCCGGCCCGCGGCCCGGGCGGCCAGCGCCGCCACGGTGCCCCGGTCGACCAGGAGCTCGACGTCGGGAACCTGGGCCTGCGCCTGGGTGGTGTACCGGCCGTCGGTGCCGAGCAGGTCGGGCTGGGCGGGCGACGGATCGGTGCGCAGCAGCAGCGCACCGTTGGAGCCGGTGAAGCCGGTCAGGTAGCGCACGTTGAGCAGGTTGGTGACCAGGACGGCGTCCAGGCCCTGCGCGGCGGCGACGGCGCGCAGCCGCTCCCGCCGCCCGGCTTCACGAGCGGTGTCCCGGGTCATCGCACGCCCTTCGCGGCACCCCGGGCGGCCAGGTACCGCAGCGCCAGCTCGTAGCCCTGCACGCCGAGCCCGGCGATCACGCCGTCGGCGACGCGCGAGACGTAGGAGTGGTGCCGGAACTCCTCGCGCCGGTGGACGTTGCTGATGTGCACCTCGACCACGGGGGTCGCGACCGCGGCCAGGGCGTCGTGCAGCACCACGGAGGTGTGCGACCAGCCGCCGGGGTTGACCACGATCGGGTCGCCGGCGTCGGTGGCCGCGTGCACCCAGCCGAGCAGCTCTGCCTCGGAGTCGGTCTGCCGGACGGCGACCTCCAGCCCCAGCTCGGCCGCCGCGGCCTCGATCAGCTGCACCAGCTCGGCGTACGTCGTGGTCCCGTAGACCTCCGGCTCCCGGGTGCCGAGCCGGCCGAGGTTGGCGCCGTTGAGCACCTGCACGGTCATGTGGGGTCTCCGTTCGACGGGGCGGCGGGGTGGGCGGACGACACGGCTGTCCAGGCGGCGTCCAGCCAGGCCTGGTCGGGGTCGGTCAGGATGCGCGGGTTGCCCAGGCCGTCGAGGACGACGAAGCGCAGCGAGGCGCCCCGGGCCTTCTTGTCCACCCGCATCACCGCTTGCAGCTGCTGCCAGTCGCCGCGGTAGGTGGTGGGCAGCCCCAGCGCGGCGATCAGGTCGCGGTGCCGGGCGACGTCGGCGGCCGACAGCAACCCGGCCTGGCCGGCGAGCTCCGCGGCGAACACCAGGCCGACGGCGACCGCCTCGCCGTGCCGCCAGCCGAAGTCCTCCACCCGCTCGATGGCGTGGGCCAGGGTGTGCCCGTAGTTGAGGAACTCACGGCGGCCGGTGTCGTACAGGTCCTCCCCCACCGCCTCGGCCTTCACCTGCACGGCCCGGGCGATCAACTCCACCGTGTCGGCCCGGCCGGTGGGGTCGGCCTCGAGCAGCTCCAGCACCCGCCCGTCGGCGATGAAGCCGCACTTGACCACCTCGGCCAGGCCGGCGCGGAACTCCGCCTCGGGCAGGCCGGCGAGGGCATCGGTGTCGGCGAGCACACCGGCGGGCGGGTGGAACGCCCCGACCAGGTTCTTGCCGGCCCGGGTGTTGATGCCGGTCTTGCCGCCGACCGCGGCGTCGACCATGCCCAGCAGGCTGGTCGGCACCTGGACCACCCGGACGCCCCGCAGCCACGTGGCGGCGAGGAACCCGGCCAGGTCGGTGACCGCGCCGCCACCCACGCCGACGACGGCGTCGGACCGGGTGAGCCCGAGCTGGCCGAACTCCTCCCACGCCCCGGCGGCGACCTCGGCGGTCTTGGCCGCCTCGCCGTCGGGGACCGCGACCGCCTCGGCGGCGACCCCGGCCTCCTGCAGCGTCTCGACCGCGGCGCCGGCCGCGGCGGCCAGCGCCCGGCTGTGCACCACGACCGCCCGGGGGGTGCCGGCCAGCAGCAGCGCGAGCTCGGCCTGCACGCCGGGCCCGATGACGACGTCGTAGGGCCGGTCGCCGGCCACGGTGATCCGCTGCGCGGTCACGAGTCCTCCTGGGGGACGCAGGCCAGCACCTCGGCCACGACGGCGTCGACCTCCCGGTTGCTGGTGGAGACGGTCGCGGTGGCGACCTCGGCGTAGAGCGGGGCGCGTGCCTCGAGCATGGTGCGCAGCATGGCGCGTGGGTTGACCGCCAGCAGCGGCCGGTCCCGGGACAGCCCCACCCGGCGGGCCGCGGTGGGGACGTCGACGTCGAGCCAGACGACCGCCTCACCGGCCCGGCCGTGGGCCACGAGCAGGGCCCGGCTGGCGGCGCTGGTCACCGCGCCGCCGCCGAGCGCCAGCACGCCGCGGTGCTCGGCCAGGGCCCGGGCGACCGCCTGCTCCTCCAGGGCCCGGAAGTGGGCCTCACCCTCCTGCACGAACAGGTCGGCGATCGTGCTGCCGGTCTGCGCCTCGACGTCGGCGTCGGTGTCGCGGAAGGACAGGCCGAGCGCGTCGGCCACCGCCGTGCCCACCGTGGTCTTGCCCGACGCCGGCGGGCCGACGAGCACCAGCCGCGGGCCGGTCACCGGATCGGCAGCGCGTCGAGGTAGCCCTGCACGTTGCGGCGGGTCTCGGGCACCGAGTCGCCGCCGAACTTCTCCAGCACCGCGTCGGCCAGCACCAGGGCGACCATCGCCTCCATCACCACGCTGCCGCGCGGGACGGCGCAGGCGTCGGAGCGCTGGTTGATCGCGACCGCCGCCTCCCGGGTGGTGACGTCGACGGTGTCCAGGGCGCGGGGCACGGTGCTGATCGGCTTCATGGCCGCGCGCACGCGCAGCACCTCGCCGTTGGTCATGCCCCCCTCGATGCCGCCGGCACGGTCGGTGCGCCGCTGCAGCGCGCCGTCCACCAGCTCGATCTCGTCGTGGGCGACCGAGCCGCGGCGGCGGGCGGTCTCCAGCCCGTCGCCGACCTCGACGGCCTTCACCGACTGCACGCCCATCAGGGCACCGGCCAGCCGGGAGTCCAGCCGGCGGTCCCAGTGCACGTGGCTGCCCAGGCCGGGCGGCAGACCGTGCACGACCACCTCGATGACCCCGCCGAGGGTGTCGCCGGACTTCCGGGCGTCGTCGACCTCGGCGACCATCAGGCCGCTGGTGTCCGGGTCGGCGCAGCGCACCGGGTCCTCGTCGATCCGCGGGTTGTCCTCCGGGCCGGGCAGGACGCCGTCGGGCACGGTGACCGGCCCGATGCCGACGACGTGGCTGACCACCTGGACCCCGAGCACCTGCTGCAGGAACTGCCGGGCCACCGTGCCGAGCGCGACCCGGGCCGCGGTCTCGCGGGCGCTGGCGCGCTCCAGCACGGGGCGCACGTCGTCGAAGCCGTACTTCTGCAGCCCGGCCAGGTCGGCGTGGCCGGGGCGGGGCCGGGTGAGCGGGGCGTTGCGCGCCTGCCCCTCGAGCACCTCCGGGTCGACCGGGTCGGCGGACATCACGGTGGACCACTTGGGCCACTCGGTGTTGCCGATCTGGACGGCGATCGGCCCGCCCTGGGTGACGCCGTGCCGGACGCCACCGGTGAGGGTGACGACGTCCTCCTCGAAGCTCATCCGCGCGCTGCGCCCGTGGCCCAGGCGGCGGCGGGCGAGCTGGGTGTCGAGGTCGGTGGTCTGCACCCGCACGCCGGCGGGGAGGCCTTCGAGGATGGCGGTGAGCTGCTGGCCGTGCGACTCACCGGCGGTCAGCCAGCGCAACATGCACGAGAGTCTGCCAGCAGCCACCGACGGGTCTGCTCAGGCACCGGGCAACGGCCCGGCGAGGGCGAGCGCGACGTACCCGCCGAGCAGCAGCGGCGGGCCGAAGGGGACCGCCGTGCGCCAGCGCGCACGGCCGGTGGCGATCAGCACCAGCGACCCGAGCGCCCCGATCAGCAGCCCGGCGAACAGCCCGGTCAGCAGCGCTCCCCACCCGGCCCAGCCCAGCAGCAGGCCGAGCAGCCCGAGCAGCTTGACGTCCCCGCCGCCGAACGAGCGGGGGTCGAGCAGCCGGACGCCGGTGAGCACCGCCCAGGCCACCGCCGCGGCGAGCACCGCCCGGCCCACCGCCGGCCAGGTGCCGGTGACCGCACCGTCCACCGCCAGAGCGGCGGTGACGACCAGCGCCGCCGGGAAGGTGACCCGGTCCGGCAGCCGGTGGCTGGCCAGGTCGACCCCGCCCAGGACGACGGCGGCGCCGCCGAACCACGCCAGCGCGACGGCGGCTGGCCGCACCCCGGCCAGCGCGGGCGCCGCCGCCAGCGCGGCCGCAGCGAGCAGGCCGGTCAGCACGACCCGGCGGGGACTCGGCCGGGCGGTGGGATCGCGCCGGGCCAGCCGCACGGTCACCGCGGCCAGCCAGGGCCCGAGCAGCAGGCCGAGCACGGCGCCGGCACCGGTCAGCACCACGGTCAACGGCGTCGGGTCAGGCGTCCAGCGCGGCGCGCATCGCCGCGATCGGCGCCGGGAGCCCGGTCATCAGCTCGACCTGCGCGGTCGCCTGCCAGAACAGCACCTCCAGGCCGCTGATGGTGGCGCCCCCGGCCTCCTGCACGCGCTGGGCCAGCGGGGTGGGCCAGCCGGCGTAGAGCACGTCGAGCACGGTCTGCCCGCGCCACCAGGCCAGGTCGGCCACCGCCGGCTGCCCGGCGACGGGCACGGTGCTCACCACGACCGGCGCGGTGAGCGTGCCGGTGCGGTCCAGGCGCTGGACGTCGGAGGTGATCCCCAGCTCGTCGATCACGCGCAGCAGGTCGCCGGCGCGGGCCGGCTCGCGGACGACGACGTCGATCCGCCGAGCGCCGAGCGACGCCAGCGCGGTGACCGCGGCCGCCGCGGTCCCGCCGGCGCCCAGCACCGCCGCGTGCTCGACCTGCTCGACCCCACCCAGCTGCAGTGCCATCCCGACGCCCTGGACGTCGGTGTTCTCGGCCCGCCAGCCGCGGTCGGTGCGCACCAGCGTGTTGGCCGCGTTGAGCAACCGGGGCAGCCGGTCCACCTCGTCGGCGACCTCGACCGCCGCCTGCTTGCACGGCATGGTCACCGAGAAGCCGCGCCACTCGGGGCCGAGCCCGGCCAGCAGCACCGGCAGGTCCTCCGCGCCGATGTCGAGGGCGTCGTAGGTCCAGCCGTCCAGCCCCAGCGCCGTGTAGGCGGTCCGGTGCAGCAACGGGGAGAGGGAGTGGCTGACCGGCCGGCCGAGGACGGCGGCACGCCCGCCCGCCCCCGGCCCGCCGCTCAGTTGCCCGGGTTGTCCTGCAGCCACTGCTGGAACAGGACGACGTTCTGCTGGTGCTCCTGGCCGGTCACCGCGAAGCGGGTCTCGCCGGTGTCGGGGTCGACCACCACGAAGTAGCGCCACTCCCCCGGTGTCGGGTCGAGCACCGCCTTGATGGCGTCCTCGCCCGGGTTGCTGATCGCGCCCGGCGGCAGCCCGGTGTGCACGTAGGTGTTGTACGGCGAGGGGTTGGCCCGGTCCTGCGGCGTCGTGGTGATGCCGCTCTTGCCGTTGGCGTAGTTGACCGTGGTGTCCAGCTGCAGCGGCATGCCGTCGCGCAGCCGGTTCTCCAGCACCTGCGCCACCATGCCCATGTCGGTGACGTTGCCGGCCTCGGCCTGCACGATGCTGGCCCTGGTCACGACCTCCAGCCGCTGCTCGACGGGCACGCCGAGCTCGGTGAGCACCTGGTCGGCACGGGTGATCATCGCCGACAGCACCGAAGCCGGGGTGTCGTCGGGGGTCACGTCGTAGGTGGCCGGGAACAGGAAGCCCTCGAGCATGCCGCCGGCGTAGGCGGGCAGTCCGAGCGCTGCCGGGTCGGCCGCCGCCGCCTCCCACTCCGCCAGCGGGATGCCGGTGGCCTCGGCCAGCCGGTTGAGCGTCTGGCTGACGGTCAGGCCCTCCCGCAGGGTCACCTTGGTGACCATCCGGGTCTCGGGGTGCAGCATCAGGTCCAGCGCGGACGCGCCGGACATCTGCTGCCGCATCGCGTAGACGCCGGGCTGGATGCCGGTGGCCGAGTCGTTCGCCTCGGCTGCCTCCAGGAACGGCCCGGTGGAGGCGATGACGTCGGCGGACACCAGCGAACGGGCGATGGCCCGCAGCGAGTCGCCCTCGTTGACGCGGACCTCGACCGAGCCGGTGCCCTGGCCGGTGTAGTCCTCCGACGCCGGGTTGAGCGTGCGCCACAGCGCCTGCCCGCCGAACACGATGCCCGCGACGAGGCCGCCCAGCACCAGCAGGGACAGCACGATCGTCACCGGCCGGCGCCGGCTGCTCCGGGACGCCCCGCCACCGTGGCCGCCACTGGAACCCCCGCGCCGACCGCGACCGCCGCCACCGGCGCCCAGGACGTCCAGACCACCGGTCCGGTCGTGCGGGACGTCGTCGTCGGGGTGGCCGGGGTCCTCGCCGAGGTGGCGGTCGTCGAAGTGCTGGTCGTCGAGGTGGTGGTCGTCGAGGTGGTGGTCGTCGAAGTCCTGGTCGCCGAGGTCCTGGTCGACGTGCTGGTGACCGGCGCCCTGCTGGCCGTCCGGGCCGTCCGGCTCGTCGCCGTGGTGGCGGTCCTCGGCCCAGGCGTGCTCTGCCCGGACGACGTCGTCGCGGGTCCAGGCGGTGTCGTCGTCGGCGTCGAACTCGTCCGCCCCGCGGTCGTCGGCCCAGACCACGGGGTGCACCTCGGTGGCGATCTCGCCGGTGCTCGGGGCCGGCGCCACGCTCGCACCGGTGGTCCGGCTGCCCACCAGGACGCCGAGGCCGCCCGCCGGCGGCGGCACGTCCGGCACCAGGCGGCGCCCGGCGCGCCAGCTCGGGTCGGTGTCGCCCACGGTGAACCGGTCGTCCTGGTCGTCGGCGGGCGCCGCCGGGACGTGCGTCGACGTCGGCTGCCGGAGGTCGTCGGCGGGCCTGCGCCCGGCGGGCACCCCCCGGCCCGGGAGGACCTGCCCCGGGGCCAGCGGCGGGACGGCGAGCTCGGTGGTGCGCAGGGCGGCGTCGGCCGCGGCCCGCGCTGCGGGCACCGCACCCGCACCGCGGGCCCAGCCGGCCGGGGTCGCGGCCGCCGCCGCACCGCCGCGCAGCACCCGCGAGCCGGGCAGGGCGCCGGTGTCGGACTCGGCCACGTGGCGGCGGCGGCCGGGGCGGCCGGCGCTGGGCAGGTCACCCCGGGCCCCGTCGCCCCGGGCCTCGCCGGCGTCCTCGGAGAGCTGCGTGGTGGTGCCGCCCCAGGCGGCGAGCAGTTCGGCTGCGGGGCGCCCGGCGCCCTCGACCGCGTCGAGCTCGGAGTGTCTGCCGCGCGGACGCGGCGGGGTCGGGTCGGTCACGAGGTGGGCCTCCCGGAGTCGGGGCCAGTACGAGGTCGCCCGTCGAGGTGGCTCTGCAGGATCACGACCGCGGCAGCCTGGTCGATCACCGACCGCTGCCGGCGGCTGTCGATGCCCCCGGCGCGCAGGTGAGTGGCGGCGGTCACGGTGGAGAGCCTTTCGTCGACGAGGTGCACCGGGACGTCCCCGATGCGGCTGGCCAGATCCCGAGCGTAGGCGCTGGCATCTCTTGCCGAGGACCCCGACGCACCCGACAGATGTTTGGGCAATCCCACAACCACCTCGACCACCTCGTGTGTCACAACTAGCCCGGCCAGGTGGTCCAGATCCCGTTGGTCCTTGGTCCGCTGCACGGTCTCCAGCGGGCTGGCGAGGGTGCCGGTGGCATCGGAGAGGGCGACGCCGACGCGGACGGTCCCGACGTCGATGCCCATCCGCCGCCCGGGTGCCCAGGCCGGGCCGGACCGGTCCGGCCCGCTCACGACCGGCTCCGCCGGTCGCCGTCCTCGTCCGGCCCGTCGGTGCGGCGGTCGCCCGGGGCCGCGTCGGGACGGCGGATCGCTCCCGGCACCCGGGGCGGGTAGCCGCCGAGCTGCAGGCGGCCGGTCTCCGGGGCCTGCTCCGGCAGGTGCTGGTGCAGGCCCGGCAGGGGGAAGGGCACCCGCTCGGTGCGGTGCCACCCCTCCCCGCCCTGCTCGGCGTCCTGCTGGCCGTACCGGCCGTCGTCCGTCGGCGCCCGGCCGGGCACCGGCGGACGACCGGCCTGGGGGACCGGCTCCTCCCCCGGCCCGGTGCCGGGCCCGTCGGACGCCGCGCTCACGAGGTGGCCGCCCCGACCGCTTGCTGGGCGGCGGCCAGGGCCGCGGGGATGCCCGAGGGGTCGGTGCCACCCCCCTGGGCGACGTCCGGCTTGCCGCCACCGCGGCCACCGACCGGCCCGGCCGCGGCCTTGAGCAGGTCGTTGGCCGACAGGCCCCGCTGCTGCGCGGCGGGGTTCACCGCGGCGATGAGGGCGACCTTGCCGGCGGCGGCGGAGGCGAGCACCACCGCGGCGGGCTTCTCCCCGAGCCGGCCCCGGACGTCGAGGGCCAGGCTGCGCAGGTCACCACCGGAGAGGCCGGCCGGTGCCCCGGTGACGACCGCGACGCCGCCGACGTCGGTCGCCGCACCGGCCAGGTCGCCGGCGGCGGCCAGCGTCTGCTGGGCGCGCAGGTCGGCGAGCTCCTTGTCGGCGTCGCGCAGCCGGGACAGCATCCCGCTGACCCGGTCGGCGATCCCGTCCTGCGGGGTCTTGAGCAGGTCGGCGAGCTGGCGCACCAGGTCCCGCTCGCGGGCCAGGTAGCGGAAGCCCTCCAGGCCGACCGCCGCCTCGACCCGGCGGGCGCCGGACCCGACCGAGCTCTCGCCGGTCAGCGCCAGGGTGCCGATCTGCGCGCTGCCGCGCACGTGGGTGCCGCCGCAGAGCTCGCGGGACCACTCGCCGCCGATCTCGACCACGCGCACCTGCTCGCCGTAGGTCTCCCCGAACAGCGCCAGCGCGCCGAACTCCCGCGCCTCCGGGAGCGTCATGTACAGCGCGCGCACCCCGTGGTCGGCGCGGACGGCGGCGTTGGCGACGTCCTCGATGTCCAGGCGCTGCTGCGGGGTGAGCGCGCCCTGCCAGGCGAAGTCCAGCCGCAGGTACCCGGGGCGGTTGTAGGAGCCGGACTGCAGGGCCTGCGGGCCGAGCACCTGGCGCAGGGCGGCGTGCAGCACGTGCGTGCCCGAGTGCGCCTGGCAGGCCGACAGCCGCCACTCGCGGTCGACCTGGGCGGTGAGCTCGGTGCCGGCGCGCAGCTCGCCCTCGAGCACCCGCACCTGGTGGGCCACCAGGCCCTTGACCGGGCGCTGCACGTCGATGACCTCGGCGCGACCGCCGTCCCAGCTCAGCTCGCCGGCGTCGGCGACCTGACCGCCGGACTCCGCGTAGAACGGGGTGCGGTCCAGCACCACCCGGGTGATGCCCCCCGCACCGACGACCGGCTCGGCGTCGCCGCTGGTCGCGTCGTCGGACTCGTCGACCACGCCCAGCACCCGGGAGTCGGTGTGCAGGGTGTCGTAGGCCCGCCAGTCGGTCGGGCCGAACTCGCTGAGCAGCCGGCGGTAGGCCAGCACGTCGACCGAGCCGGTGCGCTTGGCCCGGGCATCGGCGCGAGCCCGGTCGCGCTGCTCCTTCATCAGGGCGCGGAACCCGGCCTCGTCGACGGTGACGCCCTGCTCGGCGGCCATCTCCAGGGTGACGTCGATCGGGAAGCCGTAGGTGTCGTGCAGCGAGAACGCCTGCTCACCCGAGAGCGCCGGGGTGCCGGCCTTCTTCGCCTGGCCGACCGCGGTGTCGAACAGCGCCGTCCCGGCGGTGAGGGTGCGCCGGAACGCCTCCTCCTCGGCGTAGGCGACGCCGGAGATCCGGGCGAAGTCACCGGCGAGCTCGGGGTAGCTGGCGCTCATCGCGTCGCGGGAGACCGGCAGCAGCTCCGGCAGGGTCGCCTCGTCGACGCCGAGCAGCTTCATCGACCGGACCGCGCGGCGCAGCAACCGGCGGAGGATGTAGCCGCGCCCCTCGTTGCCGGGGGTGACGCCGTCACCGATGAGCATCAGCCCGCTGCGCACGTGGTCGGCGACCACCCGCAGCCGGACGTCCGCCTCGTGGTCGGCGCCGTAGCGCACCCCCGCCAGGTCCGCGGCCCGGCGCAGCACCGGCGCGACCTCGTCGATCTCGTACATGTTGTCGACGCCCTGCAGCAGGTAGGCCACCCGCTCCAGGCCCATCCCGGTGTCGATGTTCTTCTTCGGCAGGTCGCCCAGGATCGGGAAGTCCTTGCCCTCCCCCGGGCCCCGCTCGTACTGCATGAAAACCAGGTTCCAGATCTCCAGGTACCGGTCGCCGGTCGGGTCGGCCTCTGGACCGCCACCGGGACCGAACTCCGGACCGCGGTCGTAGTGGATCTCCGAGCACGGACCCGCCGGGCCGGGCGCGCCGGTCGACCAGTAGTTGTCGTCCATGCCGCGCCGCTGGATCCGCTCCTCCGGAACGTAGGCGCGCCAGGCCGCGAAGGCCTCGTCGTCGTCCAGGTACACCGTCGGCCAGATCCGCTCGGGGTCCAGGCCCAGGCCGCCGGTGGCGACGTCCCCGGTCACCAGCTCCCAGGCGAACTGGATGGCCTCGGCCTTGAAGTAGTCGCCGAAGGAGAAGTTGCCGTTCATCTGGAAGAACGTGCCGTGCCGGGTGGTCTTGCCCACCTCCTCGATGTCGAGGGTGCGGACGCACTTCTGCACGCTGGTGGCCCGCGGGTAGGGGGCGGGCTCACGGCCGGTCAGGTACGGGATGAACGGCACCATCCCGGCCACGGTGAAGAGCAACGAGGGGTCGGGCGACACCAGCGAGGCGCTCGGGACGACGGTGTGGCCCCGCTGCTCGAAGTGCTCCAGGAAGCGGCGGCGGATCTCGGCGGTCTGCATGCGGTGGGTCTCGGTTCTCCAGCCAGCGGGTGCTGCCTGCTCAGGCAGCGGGGAGGGTGGGGCTCAGCTGTCCGCGGCGTGCGCGCCGCGGCGGGTGGGCAGCTCGACCTGGGAGCTGTCGGGCAGCGGGGCGTCCAGGCCGGTGCCCGCGCGCAGCTCCTCCTCGCGCTCGGCCATCGCGGCCCGGACGTCGGCCCCGAAGTCGCCGATCGCGTCGGCCAGCTCGCGCAGCCCGTCGGCGAGGTTGCCGGCCATCGACTGCGGGGTGAGCTTCTCCGCCGTCTGGGACAGCTTGCGGACGACGAGGACGCCGATGGTCACGCCCATGGTGAGCCAGAACAGCCGGCGCATCAGGCGGCCTTCCGGGCGGCGCGGCGGGCCCGCCGCTCGTCCTTGGCGGTGCGCTGGGCGTCGGCGAGCGCCTGCCCCTCGCGCTTCTTCCGCGCGGCGCTGCGGACGCCGTAGCTGAACGCGGCGACCTTGATCAGCGGGCTGCCCAGGGTCGCGGCGAAGACGCTGGTCAGCGCCGCCACGTTGCTCGAGACGTTGGCGGCGTTGCCGGTGATGTCGTCGACCCGCTCGAGGTTGGCGTTGACGTGGGTGACCGTCGTCGACGCCTGGCTGAGGATCGGCTGGCTCTGCTCCCGGACCTGCCGGATGGTCAGCGTGGTCTCGTCGAGCGTGCGCCCCAGCTTCATCAGTGGCACGGCCACGATGAGCACCAGCAACGCCACCGCGATGGCTGCGATCAGCCCGGCGATCTCTCCTGCGGACACGTGGTGGGTCCCCTTCGTCGTCTTCTGCGTGCGCGGTGGTCGGGCCACCGGTCGAGCAACCCTAGCTGTGCCCGGCGCCGGTCAGCCCCGCCGCCGGACGAGCACCCGGATCAGGCTCCGCGCCCCGGTCCGCTCCTCGCTCGTTCCTCGCTGCGATGCTCCCGGGGCTGTCGCCTGATGATCGCCCGCAGCTTGACCAGCCGCGCGCCGATCTGCGCCTCCACCCCGCGCGCGGTCGGCCGGTAGTAGTCGCGGCCCACCAGTGCGTCGGGCGGGTACTGCTGCGGCACCACGCCGTCGGGGTGGGCGTGCGGGTAGGAGTAGGTCTTCCCGTGGCCGAGCTTCTTCGCCCCCGCGTAGTGGGCATCGCGCAGGCCCGGTGGCACCGGGCCGGCCAGCCCGGCGCGGACGTCCGCGACGGACTCCCCGATCGCCACGGTCAGCGCGTTGGACTTCGGCGCGGTGGCCAGGTGGGCGACGGCCTGGGCCAGCGGGAAGTGACCCTCCGGCATCCCGATGAAGGCCACCGCGTCGGCTGCGGCGACCGCGGTCTGCAGTGCGGTGGGATCGGCCATCCCGATGTCCTCGCTGGCGGAGATGACCAGCCGGCGGGCGATGAAGCGCGGGTCCTCACCCGCCTCCACCATCCGCGCCAGGTAGTGCATCGCCGCGTCGACGTCGGACCCGCGGATCGACTTGATCAGCGCGCTGGCGACGTCGTAGTGCTGGTCGCCGGCCCGGTCGTAGCGCACCGCCGCCTGGGCCACCGCGGTCTCCAGGGTGGGCAGGTCGATCTCGGTGCCGCCGGCGGCGAGCGCCGCGCCCGCGCCGGACTCCAGCGCGGTCAGCGCCTTGCGGCCGTCGCCACCGGCGATCCGGACCAGGTGCTCCTCGGCCTCGGCGCTCAGCGTCACCGCGCCGTCCAGCCCCCGGTCGCTGGTCAGCGCGCGGCGCAGCAGCGTGCGCACGTCGTCGTCGTCCAGCGGCTGGAGCGCGAGGACCAGGCTGCGGGAGAGCAGCGGGCTGACCACGGAGAAGAAGGGGTTCTCGGTGGTGGCCGCGATCAGGCTCACGATCCGGTCCTCCACCGCAGACAGCAGGGAGTCTTGCTGGGTCTTGGAGAAGCGGTGCACCTCGTCGATGAACAGCACCGTGCGCCGGCCGGCCATGGTCAGCTCGCGCTTGGCCGAGCTGATGACCGCGCGGACCTCCTTCACCCCGGAGTCCAGCGCGGACAGCTGCACGAACTGCCGCTTGGTGGCCAGGCTGATCACGTGCGCCAACGTCGTCTTGCCGGTTCCCGGCGGCCCGTAGAGCACCAGGGACATCGGCTCGTCGGCCTCCACCAGCCGGCGCAGCGGCGCGCGGGGCCCGAGCAGGTGCGTCTGCCCGACGACCTCGTCCAGCGAGCGGGGACGCATGCGCACCGCCAGCGGCGCACCCGGGTCGACCGGCGCGCCACCGTCATCGTCGGGTGCGGGGTCGAACAGCGAACTCACGGTTGCGACGCTACCCGCGGGGCACGACGGTCCCCATGCAGCAGCGACGCATCGGCGACCGCACCGTCAGCGCCATCGGCCTGGGGGCCATGCCCCTGTCGACCAAGGACGACCGCCCCTCGCCCGCCGACGCCGAGGCGGTGGTGCACGCCGCGCTCGACGCCGGTGTGACGCTGGTCGACACCGCCGACGCCTACGCCCGCGACGAGGCGGAGTTCGGGCACAACGAGGAACTGGTCGCCAGGGCGCTGCGCTCGTACGGCGGCACCACCGACGACGTCCTGGTGGCGACCAAGGGCGGGCACACCCGGCGAGGCAGCGACTGGGAGCTGGACGGCACGCCGGCGTACCTCCGCCGGGCGTGCGAGGCCTCGCTGCGCCGGCTGGGCATGGAGACGATCGGGCTGTACCAGTTCCACCGGCCGGACCCGGCGACGCCGTGGGAGGAGTCGATGGGGGCCCTCCGGTCACTGGTGGACGACGGGCTGGTGCGGCTGGCCGGGATCTCCAACGCCGACGTCGCCCAGATCGACAGCGCCCGGCAGATCGTGGGCCCAGCGCTGGTGAGCGTGCAGAACCAGTTCTCCCCCGGCTGGCGCTCCTCGGCCGGCGAACTGGCCCACTGCGCGGGGCTCGGGCTGGCGTTCATCCCGTGGAGCCCGTTCGGCGGGGTGTCGTCGGCCAAGTCGCTGGGGTCGACCGCCGACGCGTTCACCGCGGTCGCCGACGAGCTCGGGGTCTCCGTGTACCAGGTGACGCTGGCCTGGCACCTGGCCCAGGCCGACGTCGTCCTCCCCATCCCGGGCGCGTCCCGGGCGGAGTCGATCACCGACTCGGCGGCCGCCGCCGACCTGCGGCTGACCCCCGACCAGCTCGCCCGCCTCGACTCCGCCGGCTGACGACCGGGTCGTTACAGGGACAGCAACCCTCGAGGATGCGTCGAGGGTCAGGCCAGGCTGCCGAGTGAGCAGTTGCGGTCGCCGACACGCTCGGACACGTCGAGCTGAACGGCCACGAGTGTTCACTCGGCGGGCCGGCAGCTGTGTGCACAGGCTGACGCACTCTCCACAGATGCCGCTGCGGCCGGTCGAAGTCCGGATTCCCGGGTGACTGTGCCGGAGTGCCGGACCGAGAGCTCAGGACGACGTACACCCGCTCGGACGCCGAGCGCGCGGGCCTGACCCGCGCCCAGCTCCGCGACGACGGGCGGCGCATCAGCCGTGGCGTCTACGTGTCCGCGGCGCGAGCGCTGACCGTGCGTTCGGCGTGCGAGGCCCTGTCGGCCGCGCTGCCCGCACCTGCCGCCTTCGGCGACCTCACCGCAGCGGCGCTGCTCGGCGCACCCGTGCCGCACACCTGGCCGCTCCACGTCGTGGTCCCACCAGGTGCCCGCCGGCCCCGCCGGGCACGCGTCGTCGCACGCGTCCGTGACCTCCTGCCAGCCGACCGCGCGCTGATCGGTGGTCTGCCCGTGACGTCGGCGGCCCAGACGTGGCTGGACCTGGCCGCGCACCTGCCCAGTGCGGAGCTCGTGGCCGTCGGTGACGCCCTCTGGCGAGCCGGACACCTCGACGGCACGACGCTGCAGGAACGGCTGGCCCGGGCGGACGGGGTGCGCGGCGTGATCCGCGCGAGGACCTGGGCACCGCGGCTCACGCCGAAGTCGGCCTCACGACCGGAGAGCCTCCTCCGCGTGCACCTGATCGAGGGCGACGTCCCTGACCCGGAACCGCAGGTCCCCCTGTCGGACCGACGCGGGCGAGAGGTGGTGCACGCGGACCTCGGCTACCGGCGGTGGCGCGTCGCCGTCGAGTACGAAGGCCGCCAGCACGCCGAGCTGCGCCAGTTCCGCGCGGACATCGACCGCTACACGCTCATGGCTGCGGACGGCTGGCTGCTGCTGCGGTTCGGCGACGTCCACCTGGCACGCCCGTGGACGGTCGTCGACCGCGTGGCCCGCGCGCTGCGCAGCCGTGGCGCCAGGTGGTGAGCCCCCGAGTGAGCAGTCGTGGTCGTCCGGCACGGCGTGTCCGCACGTGTCGGCGACCACAACTGCTCACTCGGCGGCGTGCGGCGTCGCGTCGAGCGAGGAGGGGTCAGGCCTTCTTCGACGGGTCGGTCGGGCCGGGGGCGCCCGGCTCGCCCGGGGCCGGCTCGGCGTCCGGGTCGACGTCGATGCCGGCCTCCTTGCGCTGCGCGGCGGTGATCGGCGTCGGCGCACCGGTCAGCGGGTCGAAGCCCGCGCCGGTCTTCGGGAAGGCGATGACCTCGCGGATGGAGTCGACGCCGGCCAGCAGCGCGGTGAGCCGGTCCCAGCCGATCGCGGCACCGGCGTGCGGCGGCGGGCCGTAGTCGAAGGCCTCCAGGAACCAGCCGAACTGGGCCCGGGCCTCCTCCTGCGTCATGCCGAGGGTCTGGAACACCCGCTCCTGGAGCTCGGCGTCGTGGATGCGGACCGACCCGCTCATCAGCTCGTTGCCGTTGCACACCAGGTCGTAGGCGTCCGACAGCGCCGCGCCCTTGTCCTCGGCGAAGCGCTCCCGCCACTCCGGGGTGGGCGAGGTGAACGGGTGGTGCATGAACGTCCAGTCGCCGTCCTCGGTCTGCTCGAACATCGGGAAGTCGACGACGAACAGGAACGACCACGACCCGGGCTCGATCAGCTCCAGCCGCTTGGCCACCTCGTTGCGGGCGGCACCGAGCAGCTCCTGGGCCTGCCGGCGCGGGCCGGCGGCGAAGAAGACGCAGTCGCCGGGTGCGGCGCCGACGGCCTCGACCAGCCCGGCCCGCTCGGCCTCGGAGATGTTCTTGGCCACCGGGCCGCCGAGGGCGCCGTCCTCGCCGACGGTGACGTAGGCCAGGCCCTTGTAGCCCCGCGAGCGCGCCCAGTCCTGCCAGGCGTCGAAGGCCCGCCGCGGCTGCGAACCGCCGCCGGGCATCACGATCGCGCCGACGTAGGGCGCCTGGAAGACCCGGAAGGGGGTCTCGGCGAAGTAGGAGGTCAGCTCGGTCAGCTCCACGCCGAAGCGCAGGTCGGGCTTGTCGGAGCCGAACCGGTCCATCGCCTCGCGGTAGGTCATCCGCGGGATCTCCGGCACCTCGTAGCCGGCCAGCTCCCGCCACAGCGCCCGGATGACGTGCTCGGCCACCGCCAGCACGTCGTCCCGGTCGACGAAGCTCATCTCGAAGTCGAGCTGGGTGAACTCCGGCTGCCGGTCGGCCCGGAAGTCCTCGTCCCGGAAGCAGCGGGCGATCTGGTAGTAGCGCTCCAGGCCACCGACCATCAGCAGCTGCTTGAACAGCTGCGGCGACTGCGGCAGGGCGTACCAGTGGCCCGGCTGCAGCCGCACCGGGACGACGAAGTCGCGGGCACCCTCGGGGGTGGAGCGGGTCAGTGACGGGGTCTCCACCTCGGTGAACCCGTGCTGGGCCATCACCCCGCGGGCGATCCGGTTGACCTCGCTGCGCAGCCGCAGCGTCGCCGCCGGGCCCTGCCGGCGCAGATCCAGGTAGCGGTACTTGTAGCGGACGTCGTCCCCGGCGGCCTGGGCGGTCTCGATCGGGAACGGCAGCGGCGCCGCGGCCGACAGCACGGTGAGCTCCGCGGCGACCACCTCGATCTCGCCGGTGGAGAGCTCGGGGTTCTCGTTGCCGGCGGGGCGTCGCTGCACCTGCCCGGTCACGAGCACGCAGTACTCGTTGCGCAGGGCGTGCGCCTCCTCCTCGCGGACGACGACCTGGGCGTAGCCCGAGGCGTCGCGCAGGTCGAGGAACACGACCCCGCCGTGGTCGCGGCGGCGGGCGACCCAGCCGGCGAGGGTGACCGTGGAGCCGGCGTCGGAGGCGCGGAGCGTCCCGGCGTCGTGGGTGCGGAGCACGTTTCAGGCCCTTCTGAGGTGGGTGGGGACGGTCACCAGCGGTCGTGCACGTGGGCGCGGATGCGCTCGTCGTACACGCGCTCGAGGTCGGTGAGCTGGCTGTCGGACAGCGGCGGGAGCGAGGCGGCCGCGACGTTGTCCAGCGCCTGCTGGACGTTGCGGGCGCCCGGGATGACGGTGGTGACGCCGGGCTGGTCGATGACCCAGCGCAGCGCGAAGCCGGCGGTGGAGACGCCCGGGCCGGCGATCTCCGCCACCTCGCGCGCGGCGGCCACCCCGACCTCGAACGGCACGCCGGCGAAGGTCTCGCCGACGTCGAAGGCCTCGCCGTTGCGGTTGTAGGTGCGGTGGTCGTCGGCGGCGAACGTGGTGTCGGTGGAGTACTTCCCCGACAGCAGGCCGCTGGCCAGCGGCACCCGGGCGAGGATGCCCACCTCGGCCCGCTGCGCGGCGGGCAGCAGCTGCTCCAGCGGCTTGCGCCGGAAGATGTTCAGGATCACCTGGATCGACTGGACGCCGGGGTGCTGCAGCGCCGTGAGGCCCTCGGTCACGGTCTCCACCGAGACGCCGTAGGCGGCGATCGCCTGCTCCTCGACCAGGGTGTCGAGGGTGTCGTAGACCCGCTCGTCGGAGTAGACGGTCGGCGGGGGGCAGTGCAGCTGCACGAGGTCGAGGGTGTCGACGCCGAGATTCGCCCGCGAACGGTCGATCCAGGCGCGCAGGTTCTCCGGGGTGTACTGCTCGGCGGTGAACGGGTCGGCGCGCCGGCCGGCCTTGGTGGCGACGAACGGGCGCTCGCCGCGGGCGGCCAGCGCCTGGCGGATGCGCTGCTCGGAGCGCCCGTCGCCGTAGACGTCGGCGGTGTCCAGCAGGGTCACCCCGGCGTCGAGCGCGGCGTCCAGGACGGCGGCGGCGTCGGCCTCGGTGACCTCGCCCCAGTCACCGCCCAGCTGCCAGGTGCCCAGCCCGACGACGGACACGTCGGCTCCGGTGCGGCCGAGCGGGCGGGTCTCCAGCGGGGTCGAGGAAGTCACAGTCACCCACCAACCGTCGCACGCACGCGCTCGAACAGCTCGCCCAGGGGGACGGCGACCTGCTCCTGGGTGCGCAGGTCCTTCAGCTGCGCCACCCCCTCGGCGAGGTCCCGCTCGCCCAGCACGACGGCGTGCGAGGCGCCGGAGCGGTCGGCGGCCTTCATCGCACCCTTCAGGCCGCGGTCGCCGTACACGGTGTCGGCCGACACGCCGGCCTCGCGCAGCTGCCCGACCAGCCGGACGGCGAGGCGCTTGGCCTCCGCGCCCAGCGGGACGACGAAGGCCTGCACCCCGGTGCTCGCGCCGACGTCGAGGCCCTCGGCCTGCACCGCGAGCAGCGTGCGGTCGACGCCGACGGCGTAGCCGATGCCCGACAGGTCCGGGCCGCCGAGCGCCGCGGAGAGCCCGTCGTAGCGCCCGCCCCCGCCGATCGCCGACTGCGCGCCGAGGCCGGAGTGGACGAACTCGAAGGTGGTCTTCGTGTAGTAGTCCAGCCCGCGGACCAGCCGGGGCGCCTCGGTCCACTGCACGCCGAGGTCGGTGAGGTGCTCCCGGACGGCGTCGTAGTGGGCCTTCGTGGTGTCGGAGAGGTGGTCGACCATCAGCGGGGCGTCGTCCAGCTGGGCCTGCACCTCCGGCCGCTTGTCGTCCAGCACCCGCAGCGGGTTGATCTCCGCCCGGTGCCGGGTCTCCTCGTCCAGGTCCAGCTTCGCCAGGTACGCCACCAGCAGCTCGCGGTACTGCGGCCGGCAGGTCGCGTCGCCCAGCGAGGTCAGCAGCAGCTCGAAGTCGCGCAGGCCCAGGTCGCGGAACCCCTGCACCGCCAGCGCGACGATCTCGGCGTCCAGCGCCGGGTCGTCGACGCCGAGGGCCTCGCAGTCGACCTGGGTGAAGTGCCGGTAGCGGCCGGCCTGCGGCCGCTCGTAGCGGAACGCCGAGCCGACCGCCCACAGCTTCACCGGCAGCGCGCCGGAGTACAGCCGGTGCTCGATGAAGGACCGCATCAGCCCGGCGGTGAGCTCCGGGCGCAGCGTCAGCGACCGGCCGCCGCGGTCGGTGAAGGTGTACATCTCCTTGGCGACGACGTCGGTGGACTCCCCCACCCCGCGGGAGAAGACGGCGGTGTCCTCGAACGTCGGCGTCTCGATGTACCCGTAGCCGGCCCGGCGCAGCGGCGCGGTCAGGGTGTCGCGCACGGCGAGGAACTCCGCCGACGCCGGCGGCAACGTGTCGAACGTGCCCTTGGGGGCGGTCAGCCCACTCACGATGTCATCACTCGCTTCGCTTCTGGGTTCGCTCCGCTCCTCGCTCGCTGGCGCTCGCTGCGATGCTCACTCACAGTCCTGGTCCCTTCGGTGCCGAGGCGGCCTCGGCGAGGTACGGGTTGGTGGCGCGCTCGCGCCCGATCGTCGTCGCCGGCCCGTGCCCGGGCAGCACGACCGTCTCGTCGCCCAGCGGCAGGACGACGTCGCGCAGCGAGCGCAGCATGTCCTCCCACGAGCCGCCGGGCAGGTCGACCCGGCCGACCGACCCGGCGAACAGGACGTCGCCGGCGAGCAGGCCGGGCCCGTCGGCCAGGTCGAGGGAGAACACCACCGACCCCTGGGTGTGCCCCGGCGCGTGCCGCACCGTGAGGTCGACCCCGGCCAGCGAGAGGGTGGCGCCGTCGGCCAGCACCCGGACGTCGTCGGGCTCGGGGAGATCGGCCGCCCCGATCAGCGGCGCCAGCTGCGGCCCGTGCCAGCGCACCGGGTCGGCGAGCATCGGGTGGTCGGCGGCGTGCAGGTAGGCCGGGACGTCGTAGCCGGAGCACACCGGCACGACCGAGAACGTGTGGTCCAGGTGCCCGTGGGTCAGCACGACGGCGACCGGCTGCAGGCCGTTGTCGGCGAGCATCGCGCGCAGCGGCTCGACGGCGTCCATCCCCGGGTCGACGACGACGCACTCCTGCTTCAGCGCCGACGACCCCGCGCGGGGCGCCACCACGTAGCAGTTCGTGCCGAACGCGCCGGCGGGGAACGAGCGGATGAGCACCCGTGCAGGTTACGCGGCTGTGATCACGCCCAGCCGTGCTGCCAGGGAACGGGCAGGAACGGCCCTTACACTGCGCTCCCGAGACCGCCGGGGCACGTGACCACCGCCGTCCCCGAGCACCCCGCACGCCCGAGGAGCCCGAGAAGAGTGCCGACCAACAAGCAGCGCCGTGAGGCCGCCCAGCGCCACCTGCAGCGTCAGCTGGAGCGCCGTGAGGAGCTGGCCCGCACGCGGCGCCGGAACGTGCTCATCGGCGTGACGGTCATCGCCGTGCTGGCCGTGGTGGCCGCCGTCTTCATCATCACCGGGATCACCGGCGAGGACGACACGGCGGACACCGCCGGCAGCGCCAGCGACAACGCCACCATCGCCCCGGTCGTCGACGGCAGCGACGGGACCTGCGACTTCACCGAGGCCAGCCGCGGTGAGACCACCACCGACGTCGGCACGCCGCCGGCCGAGGTGCCGACCACCGGCACGGTCCCGGTCACGATGACGACGAACGTCGGCGACATCCCGCTGACCCTGGAGCAGGAGAACGCCCCCTGCGCCTCGGCCAGCATGGTGTACCTGGCCCAGCAGGGGTTCTTCGACGGCAGCCCCTGCCACCGGCTGACCTCCGGCGGGCTGAGCGTGCTGCAGTGCGGTGACCCCAGCGGCACCGGCACCGGGGGCCCCAGCTACCAGTTCCCGACCCAGGTCACCGGTGAGGAGACCTACCCGCGCGGCACGGTGGCCATGGCGAACAGCGGCTCCGGCTTCGACGGCAGCCAGTTCTTCCTCGTCTACGCCGACAGCCAGCTCTCCCCCGACTACACCGTGATCGGCACGATCGACGAGGCCGGCCTGCAGGTGCTGGACACGATCGCGGCCGCCGGGATCGAGGGGGGCGCGTCCGACGGCGCCCCGGCCCAGCCGGTCACCATCGAGTCGATGACCGTCCAGCAGTAACCACTCCGCACGCGACGGCCCGGTCCCTCCCGCGGGGGCCGGGCCGTCGCGCGTCCGCGTCGACCCCGTCGCGGGCATGCGACGGCACGTGGCACGGGACGTGGCGGTGGTCTGCCTGGCGTGGGCCGCGGTGGTCCAGCTGGCGTCCTGGGAACGCCCGGGCCTGCCCCTGCTGCTGCTCACGGCGGCCGTCGTCGTGCTGCTGCTGCTGCCCGACCGCCGACCCGGCCGGCGCCCGGACCGCGACGCCTGACCGGCCGCTCAGCCGCCGATCAGCCGGATCAGTCCCCGGTCGCCGGCGTGGTCGACGACCGCGAAGACCTCGATCCGGTCGGCGCCGCGGCCGGCGGCCTGATCGGCTGCCCAGGCGAGCACCGTGGCGACGTCGACGTCGGCACCGGAGAGCTCGACCTCCTCGCTGGCCTGCCCAGGGGTGCCGCTGACCGGGTCGGCCGCCCCCACCAGAAGTGCACGCGGTACCGCGGCTGGTCGACCTCCCAGCGCACGTCCCGCGGGTCGACCCCCCGGACGTCCATCAGGCGGTGACGCGCTCCACGTCGAAGACCCCGTCCACGTTCCGGACCGTCTGCAGCACCGCGCCCAGGTGGGCGGGGTCGGCCAGCTCGAAGGTGAACCGGCTGATCGCCACCCGGTCCCGGCTGGTCTGCACCGAGGCGGAGAGGATGTTGACCCGCTCGTCGGCCAGCGCCCGGGTGACGTCGGACAGCAGCCGGTGCCGGTCCAGCGCCTCGACCTGGATCGCCACCAGGAACACCGCGCCGGGCTGGGAGGCCCAGTCGACCTCCACCAGCCGCTCGGGCTTGCTCTGCAGGTCCGCGGCGTTGGTGCAGTCGGTGCGGTGGACGCTGACGCCGCCCCCGCGGGTGACGAAGCCCAGGATGTCGTCGCCGGGCACCGGCGTGCAGCACTTGGCGAGCTTGGCCCAGACGTCGGTCATGCCGTGCACGACGATGCCCGGGTCGCCGCTGGCGGTGCGCGCCACCGTGCGCTTGGTGGGGATCGCCGTCTCGGCGATGTCCTCGGTGGCGCCCTCGGAGCCGCCCAGCGCGGTGAGCAGCTTCTCCACGATCGACGTCGCGGAGACCTGGTTCTCCCCGACCGCCGCGTACAGCGCGCTGACGTCGCTGAAGTGCAGGTCCGCGGCGAGGGTGGCCAGCGCCTCTCCGCCGAGCAGCCGCTGCAGGGGCAGGCCGGCCTTGCGCATCGCCTTGGTGAGCGCGTCCTTGCCGGCCTCGACGGCGTCCTCGCGCCGTTCCTTGGTGAACCACTGCCGGATCTTGGTGCGCGCCCGGGACGAGCCGACGAACGACAGCCAGTCCTTGGACGGGCCGGCGGTCGGCGAGCGGGAGGTGAAGACCTCGACGACGTCGCCGTTGGACAGCTTGCTGTCCAGGGAGACGAGGTTGCCGTTGACCCGGGCACCGATGCAGCGGTGGCCGACCTCGGTGTGCACCGCGTAGGCGAAGTCGACCGGGGTGGCCTCGCCGGGCAGGCTGATGACGTCACCCTTGGGCGTGAAGACGAAGACCTCCTGCGGGCCCAGGTCGTACCGCAGGGTCTCCAGGAACTCACCGGGCTCCTGCGCCTCGCGCTGCCAGTCCAGCAGCTGGCGCAGCCACAGCATGTCGTCGCCCGCCGCGCCGGGTGTCGGCACCAGGTCCGCCTTGCCGCCGCCGGCGCGCGCCTTCTCCTTGTACTTCCAGTGCGCCGCGATGCCGTACTCCGCGGTGCGGTGCATCTCGTGGGTGCGGATCTGCAGCTCGACCGGCTTGCCCTGCGGGCCGATGACCGTGGTGTGCAGCGACTGGTACATGTTGAACTTCGGCATCGCCACGAAGTCCTTGAACCGGCCGGGCACCGGCTGCCAGTGCGCGTGCATGATGCCCAGCGCGGCGTAGCAGTCACGCACCGACTCGACCAGGATGCGGATGCCGACCAGGTCCCAGATGTCGGTGAAGTCGCGCCCGCGGACGATCATCTTCTGGTAGATCGAGTAGTAGTGCTTGGGCCGGCCGGTGACGGTCGCCTCGATCTTGGACGCCTTGAGCTGCTCGGTGACCTGGCTGGTCACCTCGGCGATGAAGGTGTCCCGGGACGGCGCGCGCTCGGCGACCAGCCGGACGATCTCGTCGTAGCGCTTGGGGTACAGCGTGGCGAACGCGAGGTCCTCGAGCTCCCACTTGATGGTGTTCATGCCCAGCCGGTGCGCCAGCGGGGCGAGGATCTCCAGCGTCTCGCGCGCCTTCTTCTCCTGCTTCTCCGGCGGGAGGAACCGCAGGGTGCGCATGTTGTGCAGCCGGTCGGCGAGCTTGATCACCAGCACCCGCGGGTCGCGGGACATCGCGACGATCATCTTGCGGATCGTCTCGGCCTGCGCCGCGTCACCCAGCTTGACCCGGTCGATCTTGGTGACGCCGTCGACCAGGTGGGCGACCTCGGGCCCGAAGTCGGCACGGATGGTCTCCAGCGTGACGCCGGTGTCCTCGACGGTGTCGTGCAGCAGCGCGGCCACCAGGGTGGTGGTGTCCATCCCGAGGCCGGCCAGCACGGTGGCGACCGCCAGCGGGTGGGTGATGTAGGGGTCGCCGCTCTTCCGCTTCTGCGGGGCGTGCGCCTCCTCGGCGACGTCGTAGGCCCGCTGCAGCAGCAGCAGGTCGGCCTTCGGATGGCTCTGCCGGTGCAGCACGGCCAGCGGCTCGAGCACCGGCCGGATCCCGGTGGAGCGCTGACCGGCGACGATGCGGCGGGCCAGCCGGTCGCGGACGCGCCGGCGGGGTACCGCCTCGGCGTCCCCGCCGGGCTCGGGCGCGACGTCGTCGGGACGACGGACGACCGGCCGCTCGGGCAGCGCCGCGCGCGGCGGCTCCGCCTCGACGGCGGGCGCGTCGGACGTCCGCGGTGCGGCGACGTCACCGGCCACGAGAGCTCCTGCCTGCTGAGGAGGGTGGGACCCATCCCATGCTAGCCGCGCCCGGGCGGGTCCGGCCGGGCGTGCCCCTCGGAGTGGGTGGGGCGGGCACGGGGAGCCGGGTGGCTCAGCTCTCGGGGACCTCGCGCTGCAGCTCCGCCAGCCACACCCGGGCCGTCGCGTCCGACGGCGCCCGCCAGTCGCCGCGCGGCGAGAGCGATCCGCCGGAGGAGACCTTGGGGCCGTTGGGCATCGCCGAGCGCTTGAACTGGCTGAAGGCGAAGAACCGCCGGCAGAAGACCTCCAGCCAGTGCCGGATCTCCCCCAGCTGGTAGGCCACCCGCCGGTCCGCCGGGAAGCCCGCCGGCCACTCCCCCGCCTCGGCGTCGGCCCAGGCGTGCAGCGCGAGGAACGCGATCTTCGAGGGCCGCATGCCGTAGCGCAGCACGTGGAAGAGGGTGAAGTCCTGCAGCGCGTAGGGCCCGACCTGCGCCTCGGTGCTCTGCACCGGCTCGCCGGCGCCCGCCGGCACGAGCTCCGGGCTGATCTCGGCGGCCAGGATCCGCTCCAGGGTGCGCAGCACGGGCTCGTCGAACTGCTCGGAGGACACCACCCAGCGGATCAGGTGCTGGATGAGCGTCTTGGGCACGCCACCGTTGACGTTGTAGTGCGACATCTGGTCGCCGACGCCGTAGGTCGACCAGCCCAGCGCGATCTCCGAGAGGTCACCGGTGCCGAGCACGATCCCGCCGCGCTGGTTGGCCAGCCGGAACAGGTAGTCGGTGCGCAGGCCGGCCTGCACGTTCTCGAAGGTCACGTCGTAGACCGGCTCGCCGCGGCCGGCGGGGTGGCCCATGTCGGTGAGCAGCCGGGTGGCCGCGGGGCGGATGTCGATCTCCTCGAACGTCACCCCCAGCGCCGTGGCGAGGGCGACGGCGTTGGCCTTGCTCTCGTCGCCGGTCGCGAACCCGGGCAGGGTGAACGCCAGGATGTCGCTGCGCGGCCGGCCGGCCCGGTCCATCGCCTGGGCGGCGACGATCAGCGCGTGGGTGGAGTCCAGCCCGCCGGAGACCCCGATGACCACCGTCGGCCAGCCGATCGCCGCCAGCCGCCGCTCCAGCCCGACGACCTGGATGTTGTAGGCCTCGTAGCAGTCCTGGGCCAGCCGCGCGGGGTCGGCCGGCACGAACGGGAAGCGGTCCAGCCGGCGGCGCAGGCCCAGGTCCCCGGTCGGGGGCTGCAGCCGGAACTCCACCCGGCGGTGGTCCAGCCGGCCGGCCAGCGCGCGCCGGTTGTCGTCGAAGGTGCCCATCCGCGCCCGCTCGGCGCGCAGCAGGTCCAGGTCGACGTCGGCCACCGACCGGCGCGGCCCGTCGGGGAAGCGGTCGGACTCGGCGAGCAGGACACCGTTCTCCCAGACCATCGTCTGCCCGTCCCAGGACAGGTCGGTGGTCGACTCCCCCTGCCCGGCGGCCGCGTACACGTAGGCGGCCAGGCAGCGGATCGACGTCGCCTGCGCCAGGGTGGCCCGCTGGTCGGCCCGCCCGACCGTGATCGGGCTGCCCGAGAGGTTGGCCAGCACGGTGGCCCCGGCCAGCGCCGCCTCGGCCCCGGGCTGGACCGGGATCCACATGTCCTCGCAGATCTCCACCGCCAGCACCAGGCCGGGCACGTCGACGGCGTCGAACAGCAGGTCCGGGCCGAAGGGCACCGGCTGCCCGGCGACGGTGTGCACCTCACCGGCGGCGTCGACCCCGGAGGCCAGCTGCCGGGCCTCGTAGAACTCCCGGTAGGTGGGGAGGTAGGACTTCGGGACGACGCCCAGCACCCGGCCGCGGTGCACGACGACCGCGGTGTTGTAGACCCGGTTGCGGTGGCGCAGCGGAGCCCCGACCACCAGCACCGGGGTCAGATCGGCCGAACCGGCGACGACGTCGGCGAGGGCGGCCTCGACCGCGTCCAGCAGCGGGTCCTGCAGCAGCAGGTCCTCGATCGAGTAGCCGGACAGGCACAGCTCCGGGAACACCGCGACGGCGACGCCCTCGGCCGAGCACTCCCGGGCCTGCGCCAGCACGGCCGCGGCGTTGGCCGCGGGATCGGCGATCGTCACGGGCAGGGTGACCGCGGCGACCCGCGCGAAACCGTGCCGGTAGACGGAGCGGAACCGGGTCGCGGTCTCCTCAGCTGCTGGGCTCACCCGCCGATCATGTCATCCGGCGCCCGCGGCTCAGGTCGTCCAGAGCGAGTGCACCGGGTGCGGCGCGATGCGCTGGCGCCCGCCCAGGACCCCCAGCTCGATCACCACCGAGACCGCGGTGACCACGCCCCCCAGCTGCTCCAGCAGGCTGACGGCCGCCCCCAGCGTGCCGCCGGTGGCCAGCACGTCGTCGACCAGCAGCACGCGCTGGCCGCGGCGGATCGAGTCGGTGTGCAGCTCGAGGGTCGCGGTGCCGTACTCCAGTGCGTAGTCGGCCGACACCCGCTCGCGCGGGAGCTTCCCGGCCTTGCGGATCGGGACCACCCCGGTACCCGTGCGCACCGCGACGGCGGCGGCCAGCAGGAAGCCGCGCGCCTCGACACCGGCGACGACGTCGAAGCCCGGGTCCGGGGCGCCTCCGGAGCCGTCGCTGCTGCCGAGCGCCGCCGCCCGCGGGTCCACCCCGGCCGGTTCGGCCAACGCGTCGACGACCCGGCGGAAGGCCTCCGCGTCGGCGAACACCGGCGTCAGGTCGCGGAACAACACCCCGGGCTCGGGGAAGTCCGGGATGGTGACCGCGACCGACGCGACCAGCTCGTCGATCGGCAGCTGCGTCCCGGCGGCGGGCGTCCCGGCAGGTCCGGCGGTCACCGGCGCTTCTTGCCCGCCGGGCGCTGCCCCGGACGCGGGGCCGTCGCGCCACCGCGGCCGGTCCCCGGCTGCCGCGGGGCCGCCTGCACCGAGGACGGCGACTCCACCTGCACGTCGGCCACCGGCCGGCCCGGCAGGGTCTCCGTGCGCTCGGTCCCCGGCCGCTCCGCGACGGCCACCGAGGACCGCCGGGTCGCCCCGCCACGGCGGGCGCTGGCGACCGGGCCGGCCGGCTGGCCACCGCTGCGCGCCTCGGCCGCCCGGCGGGCGAGCACCCGCTTGCGCAGCGCCTGCTGCTCGGGCTCCCGCTCCTTGAGCTCGGCGAGCACCGGGGTGGCCAGGAAGATCGAGCTGTAGGTCCCGGCCGCCAGGCCGACGAACAGCACCAGCGCGAGGTCCTTGAGGGTGCCGGCACCCAGCAGCCCGGCGCCGACGAAGAGCAGCCCGGCGACCGGCAGCAGCGCGATGACCGAGGTGTTGATCGAGCGCATCAGCGTCTGGTTGACCGCCAGGTCCGAGGCCTCGGTGAAGGTCGACCTGGTGCTCTTGCTCAGGTCCTTGACGTTCTCGTCGACCTTGTCGAAGACGACGACGGTGTCGTAGAGGGAGAACCCGAGGATGGTGAGCAGCCCGATCACCGTGGACGGCGAGACCTCGAAGCCGACCAGCGCGTAGATGCCCGCGGTGACGAGGATGTCGTGCAGCAGCGCCACGATCGCCGCGACGGCCATCTTGGGCTGGAACCGCACCGCGAGGAAGGCGACGACGGCGACCAGGAACACCGCGAGCGCGATGAGCGCCTGGTTGGTGACGTCGCTGCCCCAGTCGGCGCTCACCGACTGCGGACTGACCGCGGACGGTTCGACGCCGGCAGCCCCGGCGACGGCGTCGACGACGGCGCGCTCGGTGTCGTTGTCCAGTTCGCTGGTGCGCAGCAGCACGGAGTCACCGCCCACCACCTGGGCGCTGGCCACCTCGGCCCCGGCTCCCTCGGCGGCCTCACGGACGTCCGCGAGCTGCTCGCTGGTGGCCGGCACCCGCAGGCTGCTGCCGCCGGCGAACTCGATGCTGAAGTTGAAGCCGCGGACCAGCATGGCCAGCGCGCACAGCAGCACGACGACGGCGGTGACCCGGAACCAGAACCGGCGCCTGGCGACGACGGCCAGGCCGGCCTCGCCGTTGTAGAGCCGGTGGGCCAGCGACGCCCGGTGCGGACGGGCCGCGGCGCCGCCCTCCGCGGGCAGGCCGGCGTCGGCGAGCGCCTGGTCCCCGACGCTCTCCTCGGTGGCCTCGGTGGCCACGGCCGACTCGTCGACGTTCTCGTCGGCGGCGGAGCCGACCGGCACCGGCGCCTGGTCGGCGTCGTCCCGTGGGGTGGTCATCGCGTGCTCCCGTTCGTGCTGCTGCCGGCGCCGACCAGCTCGGGCTCGCGCGCCGTCGCCGGCGCGGTCCGGCGTCCGCGGTCGACCTGGCCGAGGCCGGAGAAGCGGTTGGAGCCGAAGGACCTGACCCGGCTCAGCACCGCCATCAGCGGGTGGGTGAAGAGGAAGACCACGACGAGGTCGAGGACGGTCGACAGGCCCAGGGTGAAGGCGAAGCCCTTCACGTCACCGATGGCCAGCCAGTAGAGGATCGCCGCGGCCAGGAAGCTCACCGCGTCGGCGGACAGGATGGTCCGCCGGGCGCGCACCCAGGCGCGGGGCACGGCGCTGCGCAGGGAGCGCCCCTCCCGGACCTCGTCCTTGAGGCGCTCGAAGTACACGACGAACGAGTCGGCGGTGATGCCGATCGAGACGATGAACCCGGCGATGCCGGCCAGGCTGAGCGCCAGGCCCAGTTCGCGGCTGAGCAGCACCAGGCTGCCGTAGACGACGACCGCCGACAGCACCAGGCTGGCGATCATCACCAGCCCGAGCAGGCGGTAGTAGAGCAGCGCGTACACGAACACCAGGGCGACGCCGATGCCACCGGCGATGAGCCCGGCACGCAGCTGCTCCTCCCCCAGCTCGGTGGAGATCGACTGCGCGGTCGCCTGCTCGAAGGTGAGAGGCAAGGCGCCGTACTTGAGCTGGTTGGCGAGCTCGGTCGCCTCGGCCTGGGTGAAGTTGCCGCTGATCTCGGTGCTGCCACCCACGATGGCACTGTTGACCGTCGGCGCGGAGACCACCCGGCCGTCCAGGGTGATCGCCACGCTGTTGCCGACGTTCGCGGTGGTGTACGTGGCCCACGCGTCGGCGCCGGAGTTGTTCAGCGACAGGTCGACGATCCACTCCCCGGTGCCCGCGCGGGTGCCGGCGGTGGCGTCGGTGACGTCGGTGCCCTCAAGGACCGACGGGCCGAGCAGGTACTTCACGGCGCCGTCCTCGCCGCACGCGGCGATGTGGTCGTCGGGCCGGTCGACGTCGGTGGTCTGCTCCTCGCAGGCGAGGGTCGCGTACTCCGCGGCCGCCTCCTCCTGGGTGACCGGCGCGGCGCCCTCCTCGGGAGCCGGCTCCTCGGCCGGTTCCTCCGTCGGCGCGGCGTCCTCGGCGGGCGGGGTGACCGGCTCGGCCTGCAGCACCGGGCGGAAGCGCAGCTGCGCGGTCGTGCCCAGCTCGCGGGCGCGCTCGCCGTCGTCACCGGGCACCGAGATGACGATGTTGCTGTCGCCCTCGGTCACCACCTCGGCCTCGGCGACGCCCAGGCCGTTGACGCGCTGCTCGATGATGCGGCGGGCGAGCTCGAGGTCCTCGCGGGCCGGTGCCTCGCCGCCGGGCGTGCGCGCGGTGAGGGTGACGGTGGTGCCGCCCTGGAGGTCCAGGCCGAGCTGGGGCGTGCGCTGGTCACCGGTGAGGAAGACCAGCGCGTACAGCCCCGCGACGATCAGCAGGAAGGCCGCGAAGTAGCGGCGCGCAGGGAGCTGGCGGGCAGCCATGGGAGGTCCGGGTCAGCGGGCGCGGTCGGTGGGGTCGCCGTCGCCGTCGACCGTCCCGCCGGTGCTGTTCGGGGCGCCGTCGGCCGGAGCGACCGGCGTGCGGACCTCCATCACCGCGGGGCGCGCGACGGTGACGACGACGCCGGGGGCGACCTCGAGGTCGATGGTCCCCTCACCGAGGCCGGCGACCGTGCCGTGGATGCCGCTGGTCAGCATGACCGGCGTGCCGACCGTCAGCGACTCCTGCAGGGCCTGCGCGTTGGCCTGCATCTTCTTGCGCTGCCGGGCCGGCAGCACGATCAGCAGGACGAACGCCAGGGCGAGCAGGACGAACGGGAAGAGCTGTTCCACGACTGGTGAGCCTCTCTACCGCGGCAGGTCGCGCGGTCGGTGCGGCCCGGGAGGGCCGCTCGGGTACATCGGCGCCGGCGCGCTCCCACCCGCACGGAGTGGCCCCGGGGCGAGGCACGTCGACCCGACTGGTCCGGGTTGCGCGCCAGCGCCGAGGAGTCTAGGCGTCGAAGAGGGTCTGTGACGACGCCCCGTCGGGCGGCCGGTCACCTGTGCTCCCACTGAGCGCAACACCCCCACGCGGCACCGGGTGCCCCAGGTGGGAGAAGGCCGCCTCGGTGGCCACCCGTCCGCGGGGCGTGCGGGCCAGCAGTCCGGCACGCACCAGGAAGGGCTCGCAGACCTCCTCGACGGTGTGCGGCTCCTCCCCCACGGCGACCGCCAGGGTGGCCACCCCCACCGGGCCGCCACCGAACTTGGTCACCAGCGCATCCAGGACGGCCCGGTCCAGCCGGTCCAGGCCGAGCTCGTCGACGTCGTAGAGGGCCAGGGCCGCCCGGGCGACGTCGCGGGTGATCCGGCCGTCGGCGCGCACCTCGGCGAAGTCCCGGACCCGGCGCAGCAGCCGGTTGGCGATCCGCGGCGTGCCCCGCGAGCGGCCGGCGATCTCTCCCGAGCCGTCGTCGGTGAGCTCGACCCCGAGCAGGTCGGCGCTGCGGGCGAGGACCCGCTGCAGGTCGGCGGTCTCGTAGAACTCCATCTGCCCGACGAAGCCGAACCGGTCGCGCAGCGGGCCGGTGAGCAGGCCGGCGCGGGTGGTGGCGCCCACCAGGGTGAAGGGGTTGATCTCCAGCGGGATGGCGGTCGCGCCGGGCCCCTTGCCGACCACGACGTCGACCCGGAAGTCCTCCATCGCCATGTAGAGCAGTTCCTCGGCCGGGCGGGCGATGCGGTGGATCTCGTCGATGAACAGCACGTCACCGGAGCCGAGGTTGGACAGCATCGCGGCCAGGTCACCCGACCGCTCGATCGCCGGGCCGCTGGTGATCTTCACCGCCGTGCCGAGCTCGGAGCCGATGATGAGCGCGAGGCTGGTCTTGCCCAGTCCGGGCGGGCCGGACAACAGCACGTGGTCCGGCGGGCGGCCGCGGCGCTTGGCGCCCTCCAGCACCAGGTCGAGCTGGCGGGCCACCTTCGGCTGGCCGATGAAGTCGGCCAGCGAGTGCGGGCGCAGGGCCGACTCGACCACCCGCTCCTCGTCACCGGCGCCACCCGACAGCGACCCCGGCAGCGACTGGGCCTCGACCGAGAAGTCCCGGCCGTACCCCTCGGCGGCCTCCCCGGTCAGCGACCGGTCGAACGGGGAGGTCACGAGCGGCCCAGGATCTGCAGCGCCTGCCGCAGCAGCACCGCCACCTGCACCCCGCCGGCGGCCTGCTGCTCCTCGGCGACCGGCTCCAGCGCGGCCAGCGCCGTCTCCGCCTCGCGGCCGGACCAGCCCAGCCCCACCAGCGCTGCGGTCAGCTGGTCGCGCCACGGCGCGACCGGGGTGACCGGCGCCAGCCCGGCGGGCAGCGGGCCACCGTCGAGCTGGGTGTCGACGGTGGTCGCACCCAGGCGGTCGCGCAGCTCCAGCACCAGCCGCTCGGCGCCCTTCTTGCCGATGCCCGGGACCTGCATCAGCGCCTTGAGGTCGCCCATCGACACGGCCCGGCGCACCTCGCGGGGCGGGTGGATCGCCAGCACCGCCTGGGCCAGCCGGGGACCGACGCCGTTGGCGGTCTGCAGCAGCTCGAACAGCTGGCGCTCGTCGTCGTCGGCGAAGCCGTAGAGGGTGAGCGAGTCCTCCCGGACGACGAGGCTGGTCGACAGCCGCGCCTGCTCCCCCACCTGCAGCCGCGCGATCGTGCCCGGGGTGCACTGCACCGAGAGCCCGACCCCGCCGACCTCGACGACCGCGCCGTCGGGCGAGACGGCCGCGACCCGGCCGTCGACCGAGGCGATCATCGGGCCGACACCCCCGTCCAGCGCGGCACGGTGCGGGCGCCGGGCAGCGGCGCGCCGATGCCCCCGGCGAGCGCCGCGGTGCGCAGCCGGTGCTGAGCGGGCGCGCGCCAGGTGTGGCAGATCGCCAGCGCCAGCGCATCGGCGGCGTCGGCCGGCTTCGGCGGGCTGGCCAGCCCGAGCACCCGGGTGACCATGAGGGTGACCTGCTCCTTGTCGGCGCGGCCGTTGCCGGAGATGGCGGCCTTGACCTCGCTGGGCGTGTGCCAGGCGACGGGGAGGTCGGCCTGGGCGGCGGCGAGGGCGGCGACCCCGGCGGCCTGGGCGGTGCCGGTCGCCGTCCCCTTGTTGTTCTGGGTGAAGACGCGCTCGATGGCCACGGCCGTGGGCCGGTGCTCGCGCAGCAGTGCGGTCACGGCGGTGTGCACCTCCAGCAGCCGGAGTTCCAGGTCCAGGTCGGGGGACGTGCGCACGACGCCGACCCCCAGCGCGGTCGGCCGGCCACCGGGCCGCCCCTCGACCACTCCCCAGCCGCACCGGGTGAGGCCCGGGTCGATGCCGAGCACGCGCATGCCCACACTCCCACCTTCGCACGAACAGATGTTCGATGGGGACGCTAACCGGGCCGCGGGCCGGAGACGGCGGCGACACGCCATCAGCCGTCGGCCCCGCTGCCCCCGCCGCGAGCCTGCGAGTGGCGGGGGCAGCGGGGTCCTTCCTCAGGCGTCGGCGGTGACCTGCTCCATGACCTCGTCGGAGACGGCGTAGTTCGCGTAGACGTTCTGCACGTCGTCGAGGTCCTCGAGGGCGTCGATGAGCTTGAACACCTTGGCCGCGCCGTCGACGTCGAGCTCCACCTGCACGCTGGGCACGAAGCCCATGTCGGCGGAGTCGTACTCGATGCCGGCCTCCTGCAACGCGGTGCGGACGGCGACCATGTCACCGGGCTCGCTGACCACCTCGAAGGTGTCGCCCAGGTCGCGGACCTCCTCGGCCCCGGCGTCCAGCACGGCCAGCAGCACGTCGTCCTCGGTGTGGCCGGCGGCCGGCACCACGACCACGCCCTTGCGGGAGAACAGGTAGGACACCGAACCCGGGTCGGCCATGGTGCCACCGTTGCGGGTCATCGCGGTGCGCACCTCCATCGCCGACCGGTTCTTGTTGTCGGTGAGGCACTCGATCAGGACGGCGACCCCGGCCGCCGCGTAGCCCTCGTAGGTGATCCCCTGGTAGTCGACGCCGCCGGCCTCGGCACCCGAACCGCGCTTGACCGCGCGGTCGATGTTGTCGTTGGGCACCGAGCTCTTCTTCGCCTTCTGGATGGCGTCGAACAGCGTCGGGTTGCCCGCCGGGTCACCGCCGCCGGTGCGGGCGGCCACCTCGATGTTCTTGATCAGCTTGGCGAAGAGCTTGCCGCGCTTGGCGTCGATCCCGGCCTTCTTGTGCTTGGTCGTCGCCCACTTGGAATGGCCGCTCACGACTTACCCCCTCCACTGCCGGCGCCTGCGATGGCGCCGTCGGAACGCTGGTCCCGGGCACGGGCTGCCCGCACCAGTTCCACGAAGGACGCGTGCACCCGGATGTCACCGGTGAGCTCGGGGTGGAAGCTGGTGGCCACCAGGGATCCCTGGCGGACGGCGACGATCTTACCGTCGGCCGGGCCGCCGACGACCCGGCCGAGGACCTCGACGCCGTCGGCGGCCTGCTCGACCCACGGCGCGCGGATGAAGACGGCGTGCACGGGGCCGCCGTCGACGCCGGCGATCTGCACCTCGTCCTCGAAGGAGTCGACCTGCCGGCCGAAGGCGTTGCGGCGCACCGTGACGTCCAGCCCGCCGATGGTCTGCTGTCCCTCCGGGGCGTCCAGCACCCGGTCGGCGAGCAGGATCATCCCGGCGCAGGAGCCGTAGGTGGGCAGCCCGGCCCGGACGGCGTCCCGCAGCGGCTGGAGCAGCCCGAACCGCTGGGCGAGGTTCGCCATCGTGGTCGACTCGCCGCCGGGCAGGACCAGCCCGTCGACGGCGGCCAGCTCCTCGGGGCGGCGGACGGTCACCGCCCGGGCGCCCGCGGCGGCCAGCGCCGCCAGGTGCTCCCGGACGTCGCCCTGCAGGGCGAGCACACCGATGACCGGCGCGCTCACCAGCCGCGGGTGGAGTACCGCTCGGACTCCGGCAGCGTGCTGACGTTGATGCCGACCATCGGCTCGCCCAGCCCGCGGGAGACCTTGGCGATGACGTCGGGGTCGTCGGCGAACGTGGTGGCCTGGACGATCGCCGCCGCGCGCTGCGCCGGGTCGCCGGACTTGAAGATGCCCGAGCCGACGAAGACGCCCTCGGCGCCCAGCTGCATCATCATCGCCGCGTCGGCGGGGGTGGCGATGCCGCCGGCGGTGAACAGGACGACCGGCAGCTTCCCGGTGCGGGCGACCTCGACGACGAGGTCGTGCGGGGCGCGCAGCTCCTTGGCCGCGACGAACAGCTCGGTCTCGTCCAGCGTGCCCAGCCGCTTGATCCCGGTGCGCAGCGCGCGCATGTGCCGGGTGGCCTCCACGACGTTCCCGGTGCCGGCCTCGCCCTTCGAGCGGATCATCGCCGCGCCCTCGACGATGCGGCGCAGCGCCTCGCCGAGGTCGGTGGCGCCGCAGACGAACGGCACGGTGAACGCGTGCTTGTCGATGTGGTGCGCCTCGTCGGCGGGCGTGAGCACCTCGGACTCGTCGATGTAGTCGACGCCGAGGCTCTGCAGGACCTGCGCCTCCACGAAGTGCCCGATCCGCGCCTTGGCCATCACCGGGATGGAGACCGCGTCGATGATGCCCTGGACCATGTCCGGGTCGCTCATCCGCGCGATGCCGCCCTGGGCGCGGATGTCGGCGGGCACCCGCTCGAGCGCCATGACGGCGACGGCGCCGGCGTCCTCGGCGATCTTCGCCTGCTCGGGGGTGACGACGTCCATGATGACGCCGCCCTTGAGCTGCTCGGCCATGCCGCGCTTGACCCGGTCGGTGCCGGTGCCGGGCTGGTGCTGGGGGTCGGTCAGGGACACGGTGGTGGCCTCACTGGTGGTCGGGCGCGGACCTGCCAGCTTACGGCGGGTCAGCCGCAGGCCCGCCCGGCACCGGAGGCCACCCCGGCGGGGGGGCCGGTGAGGACCGCGTCCAGGCCGTCGTCGATGTCGAAGTACCGCGGCAGCGGCCGGCCGGCGTGCAGCCGCATCACCCGGGCCGGCCGGCCGCGGCGCAGCACCAGGGTGTCGCGCACGGCGTCGTTGTAGAAGCGGCGGGCCAGCCCGACCCGCATCCCGGTGTCCTGCAGCTCCGGCGGGCGGAGCGCCGGCGGCACCCGGCGGAGCAGCGCGCCCAGCCGGTTCTCCGCGGCCTCGCGGTCACCCGCCGTGGGGGCACGGGCCCCGGCCGCGGCCGTGGCCAGCGCGGTCGCCAGCTCGGGTCCGAGCTCGTCGGCCCGCTCGCGGGCCAGCGCCGCGGCCAGCTCCGCCCGCCGCAGCAGCGCGGCGTCGAGCACCTCGCGCGCCCGCCGGACGCGCCCGGCCAGCCGCCGCAGCCGGGTCAGCGTCCAGGCCGCCCAGGCCAGCGCGAGCACCACCAGCACGGCGACGGCGAGCAGGAGCTCGGTGGCGGTGGTCATGGGACCCCAGGCTAGCGGCGGACCCGGCGGCGGAAGGGCCATGGCGGCGCGACGCGCTCACCCAGGTCGCCGGCGACGTGCCCGAGCAGGGCGGCGTCGTCCTCGGTGGAGGCGGTGACCGCGGCCCCGCCGGGGGGCGCGACCGTCTCGTAGACGGCCAGGATCCGGCGGGCGACGACCGACCAGTCGTAGCCCGCGACGACCCGTCGGCCGGCGTCGACCAGGGCGCTGCGGCGCACCGGGTCGGCCAGCAGCCCGCCCAGCGCCGCAGCCAGCGCGGCGGCGTCGCCGCGGCGTACCAGCACCCCGGCGGCGCCGTCGCCGAGGACCCGGGAGAAGGCGTCCAGGTCGCTGGCGACGACCGGGGCCCCGGCGGCCATCGCCTCGAGCAGGATGACGCCGAAGGACTCCCCCATGAGGTTCGGCGCGCAGTAGACGTCGATGGACCGGAGGAAGGCCGCCTTGGCCGGCTCGTCGACCTCCCCGAGCAGCGTGACGTGCAGGCGGAGGTCGTCCCCCACCAGCTCGGTGAGCTCGTCGGGGTCGCCGCGGCCGGCGATCAGCAGCCGGGCGCCGGGATGGGTCGCCACCACCGTCCGCATCGCCGCCAGCAGCACCGGCAGCCCCTTGCGGGGCTCGTCGTAGCGACCCAGGAAGCCGATCGTGGGGCCGTCCTCCCCGCGGCGGTGACCGGGCAGCGAGGGCCCCTCGGCGAAGGCCGGCACGTGCACGCCGTTGGGGATGACCACGGCATCGCCGCCCAGGTGCTCGACCTGGACGCGGCGGGCGAAGTCGGAGACGGCGATCCGGCCGCTGATCTTCTCCAGCCAGGGGCGGGCCCACGGACCGAGGGCGGCGAGCACCTTGGAGCGGGTGGTGGCCGCGTGGAAGGTCGCCACGATCGGCCCCTGCGCGATGATGCACACGAGCAGCGACAACGAGACCGAGGCCGGCTCGTGCACGTGGACGACGTCGAAGTGCCCCTCGCGCAGCCAGCGGCGGGCCCGGGCCGCGGAGACGAGACCGAAGGACACGCTGGCCATCGAGCCGTTGTACGGCACCGGCACCGCCCGCCCGGCCCAGGTCACGTGCTCGGCCGGCAGGTTCTCCTCGTGCTCGGCGGGGGTGAGCACCTCGACGTGGTGCCCCAGCCGGCGCAGCGTCTCGGCGAGGTCGCGCACGTGGTACTGGACGCCCCCGGGGACGTCCCACGAGTAGGGGCACACCAGGCCGATGCGCATCAGCGGCCCCCGGGGGCGACCGGGTCGGGCCCGACGTCGGGCCAGATGCGTCCGAGCACGTGCCAGTCCTCGGGCCGCTCGGCGATGGTGCCGGCGAAGGCGGTGGCGACCTGCTGCATCGCGGCGGTCACCCGGTCGCGCAGCCGGCCGGGTCCGTCGACCGGCACCTCGGGGTGGACCACGAAGCGCCAGCCGGCGCCGTCGAACTGGCAGACGGCCGGGAGCAGGGCCGCACCGGTCTGCGCCGCGAGCAGCGCCGGACCGCCGGGCATGGTGGTGGGCCGGCCGAAGAAGTCGACCGGCACGCCGTCGCCGGACAGGTCGCGGTCGACCAGCAGGCAGGTGGTGCCGCCCTCGGCGAGCCACTCCCGCAGCACCGCCGTCGCCGGCCGCTCGCCGCCGGTCAGCGGCAGGATCCGCATGCCCAGCCCCTCCCGGTAGTCGACGAAGCGCCGGTAGAGCGACTCCGGCCGCAGCCGCTCGGCGACCGTGACGAAGGGGCCGCCCAGCCAGTCGATCAGCCACACCCCGGCCACGTCCCAGTTGCCACTGTGCGGCAGGGCCGCCACGATGCCCCGGCCCTCAGCGCCGGCCCGCTCCAGGTGCTCCCGCCCGACGACGGTGGCGCCGGCGAGCACCCGCCCGGTGCCCATGACCGGCAGCCGGAAGGCCTCCTGCCAGTACCGGGCGTACGAGCGCATCGCCCGGCGGGTGAGCGCGTCCAGCTCCGCCCCGTCCAGCCCGGTGACGACCCGCAGGTTGGCGCGCAGCTGGCGCACGCCCCGCCCCTTCCGGGCGGCGGCCCAGGACCCGCCGGCGCCGAACGCCGCCGAGGCCACCGGCGCGGGCAGCAGCCGGACGGCGCGCCAGCCCGCCGCGTACCCGCCGTCGGTCAGCCGGTCGCGCAGGGTGGCCATCCGATCGGGGCGCACGGCGCCGGGTGGGCGACCGGGGGTCACGGTGCGGGGTCGGCGGCCGACGTCGGGTCCTGCGCCGGTCGGGGGGTCGCCGGCAACGCCCGGCCGCGGGACTGGCGGTACACCTCGGCGAACCGCTGGGCCACGGTGACGGCGCTGCCGACCAGCAGGACCCAGAGCGCCACGTGCACCGCGTAGGGGATGCCCAGGCCGGTGAAGCCGGTGCCGACCAGGACCAGGATCAGCCGCTCGGTGCGCTCGACGACGCCGACGTCGCAGGTGAGGCCCACCCCCTCGGCCCGGGCCTTGACGTAGGAGGTGAGGATGCCGAGCACCAGGCAGATCAGCGCGAGCAGGACCAGCAGCCGGTTGTCCCCGGCGCCGGAGAACCACCAGGCCAGGCCGGCGAAGATGGCCGCGTCGGCCGCTCGGTCACCGGTGGAGTCCAGCACGGCGCCGAACACCGACCCACCGCCCCGGGCCCGGGCCAGCGCCCCGTCGAGCATGTCGAGCAGGACGAAGACGGTGACCGTGGCCGCGCCCCAGAACAGCCAGCCGTTGCCGATGAGGAAGACCGCGGCGGCGACCGCGCCCAGCGTCCCGGTGGCGGTGACCGCGTCGGCGGTGACCCCGGCCCGCAGGAGCCCGCGCACCACCGGCGCCCAGAACCGGGCGACGGCCGGGCGCAGGTTGACGCCGAGCACTCAGGCCCCCGTCCCGGCACGACCCGCCGGGGGCCAGGCCTCGGCGAGCAGCCGGCGGGTCTCGGTGAGCACCTGCGGCAGCACCCGGGTGAGCCCGATCACCGGCATGAAGTTGGTGTCCCCGCCCCACCGCGGGACGACGTGCTGGTGCAGGTGGTCGGCGATGCCGGCGCCGGCGATCGCCCCCTGGTTCATCCCGACGTTGAACCCGTGGGCGCCGCTGACCGACCGGACCACACGCATCGCCGTCTGGGTGAAGGCGCCGAACTCGGCGACCTCGGCCTCGGTCAGGTCGGTGTAGTCGGGCACGTGCCGGTACGGGACGACCATCAGGTGCCCGGCGTTGTACGGGTACAGGTTGAGCACCGCGTAGACGGTCTCGCCCCGGGCGACGACGAGCCCCTCCTCGTCGCCCAGGCCGGGGATCCGGTCGAACGGGCAGTCGCCGGCCGCGTCGCTGACCGGCTTGTTCTCCCCCCGGATGTAGGCCATCCGGTACGGCGTCCAGAGGTGCTCGAAGCCGGCCGATGGACCCCCGTCGTCGTTGACGACGGGGATCTTCAGCTCCTCCTGCGCGTCGCTCATCCGGCAGCCGCCGGCTCGGCGGCCCCGGCATCCGCTGCCCGGGCCTCGGCCGCGGTGGGATCGGTGTTGGTCCGGGCGGCGACCCAGGCCACGACCTGCTCGACGGCCTCGGCGACCGGCACCCCGTTGCGCTGCGAGCCGTCGCGGTAGCGGAAGGAGACCGCGCCCGCCTCGGCGTCGGTGGCCCCGGCGATGAGGACGAACGGGATCTTCTGCTTGCTGGCGGTCCGGATCTTCTTCTGCATCCGGTCGTCGGAGTCGTCGACCTCCACCCGGATGCCCCGGGCGCGCAGCTGCCGCGCCACGTCGGTCAGGTAGGGCACCTGCTCGTCGGTGATCGGGATGCCGACCACCTGGACCGGCGCCAGCCAGGCGGGGAACGCGCCGGCGTAGTGCTCGGTGAGCACACCGAAGAACCGCTCGATCGAGCCGAACTTCGCCGAGTGGATCATCACCGGCTGCTGCCGGGTGCCGTCGGCGGCGCTGAACTCCAGACCGAACCGGGCGGGCTGGTTGAAGTCGTACTGGATGGTCGACATCTGCCAGGTGCGGCCGATGGCGTCCCGGGCCTGCACCGAGATCTTCGGCCCGTAGAACGCCGCGCCGCCCGGGTCGGGCACCAGCTCCAGCCCGGTCTCCCGCGCCGCGTCCTCGAGCACCGCGGTGGCGACGGCCCACTCCTCGTCGGAGCCGATGAACTTGTCGGACTCCCCGCGGGTGGACAGCTCCAGGTAGTAGTCGTCCAGGCCGAAGTCGCGCAGCAGCCCCAGCACGAAGGCCAGCAGGTGCCGGATCTCGCCCGGCGCCTGCTCGGGGGTGACGTAGCTGTGCGAGTCGTCCTGGGTGAGCCCGCGCACCCGGGTCAGGCCGTGCACGACGCCGGACTTCTCGTAGCGGTACACCGAGCCGAACTCGAAGAACCGCAGCGGCAGCTCCCGGTAGGACCGCCCGCGCGACCGGAAGATCAGGTTGTGCATCGGGCAGTTCATGGCCTTGAGGTAGTACTTCGAGTTCTCCAGGTCCATGGCCGGGAACATGGTGTCCTCGTAGTACGGCAGGTGGCCGGAGGTCTCGAACAGCCCGCCCTTGCTGATGTGCGGGGTGCCGACGTAGTCGAACCCCTCCTCGATGTGCCGACGGCGGACGTAGTCCTCCATCTCCCGCTTCACCACCCCGCCCTTGGGGTGGAAGACCACGAGCCCGGAGCCGATCTCGTCGGGGAAGCTGAACAGGTCGAGCTCGACGCCCAGGCGCCGGTGGTCGCGGCGCTCGGCCTCGGCCAGCTGCTCCAGGTACGCCTTCTGCGCGTCCTTGCTCTCCCAGGCGGTGCCGTAGACCCGCTGCAGCTGCGGGTTCTGCTCGCTCCCCCGCCAGTAGGCGGCGGCGCTGCGGGTCAGGGAGAACGCCGGGATGCTGCTGGTGCGCGGCAGGTGCGGGCCCCGGCACAGGTCGGTCCAGACCCGGTCGCCGGTGCGGGGGTCGAGGTTGTCGTACATGGTCAGCTGCGCGCCGCCCACCTCGACGTCGGCGCCCTCCGCGGCCTGCTCCGCGGCCTCCTCGCCGGCGCCCCCCTTGAGGCCGATCAGCTCCAGCTTGTACGGCTCGTGCGCCAGCTCGGTGCGCGCGTCGTCGTCGCTGATCTCCCGGCGGCTGAAGTGCTGGCCCTGCTTGACGATCGCCTGCATCCGCTTCTCCAGCGCCTGCAGGTCCTCGGGCGTGAACGGCCGCTCGGGGTCGAAGTCGTAGTAGAAGCCGTTCTCCACCGGCGGGCCGATGCCCAGCCGGGTGCCCGGGAAGAGGTCCTGCACCGCCTGGGCGAGCACGTGCGCGGCGGAGTGCCGGATCACCGCCCGCCCCTCGGGGCTGGCGGCGACCACCGGCTCCACCTCGGCCTCGGTCGCCGGGGCCCAGGCCAGGTCCTTGAGGTCACCGGTGGCCACGTCCCGGACGACGACGGCGGCCTCGGCACCCTTGAGCGCGACCCCGGCGTCCTTGAGGGCCTGCAGCGCCGTCGTCCCGGCCGGGACCCGGATCGGGGTGGCGGCGGTCGGGGAGGGCGGGGCGGACACTCTGGCTCCTGGGGGTCGGCGCGGTCCGGCCGGGCGGCCGGGACTCTGAGACTAGTGCGCCACCGGCCCCGGCCGGGTCACCCGGGGACGACCCGGAGGCCGTCGGCGACGGCGCCGCGGGCGTCGAGGACCGCGACGATCCGGGCGGTGCTCACCGGGTCGGCCGGCACCAGGGTGACCGCGTCGGCGCCCAGCTCGATGCGCACCGGCACCGCCTCGGCCTGCGAGACGGTGAACCGGCCGTCGTCGCCGCGGGTGAAGGTGAACCGGGCGATCACCGAGTCCTCGGTGTCGTACCCGCGGGTGGCGTGCTCGGCGAGGTGGTTGCCCAGGCCGTAGGCCACCCACTCGCCGTCGATCCGCTCGAAGGGCTGGACGACGTGCGCGTGGTGGCCGAGCACCAGGTCGACGTCGGGCGAGGCCAGCAGGGTGCGCACCGCCTCCTCCTGGGCGGGGAGCGGCGCGGAGTCGTACTCCGCGCAGCAGTGCACGCTGGCCACCACGACCTCCGCGCCCGCCGCCCGCGCGGCGGCCGCGTCGGCGAGCACCCCGCTGACGTCGGGCAGGTCGAAGGTGTCGACGGCGAAGGGCGCGTCGGACGGCAGCGGCACCCCGTTCAGCGAGAAGGTGGTGGCCACGTGCCCGACCCGGACACCCCCGGCGTCCACGATGGTCGGCGGCTCCCCCGCCGTGCGGTGTGTGCCGGTGTGCGCGATGCCGGCGGCGTCCAGGGTGCCCAGGGTGCGGACCAGCCCGGCGAACCCGGCGTCCAGCGAGTGGTTCGAGGCGGTGGAGCACAGGTCGTACCCGGCGCCGGCCAAGGCGTCGACGATCTCCGGTTGCACCACGAAGGCCGGGTAGCCCGAGTACGGCCCACCGGCCGGCGCGACCGGGGTCTCCAGGTGGCAGATCGCCAGGTCCGCGGCCTGCAGCACCGGGGCCACCGGCGCGAAGACCGCGGAGAAGTCCCAGGAACCGTCCGGTTGCTGCGCACCGCGGGTGAGGGCACGGCCCTGGTGCACCAGCACGTCGCCGGTGGCGACCAGGGTGAACGTCTCCGGCGGCTCGGGTGCCGGGGAGGAGCTGACCGGGGCCGGGGAGGTGGGCACCGGGGACCCGGCGACCGGGGTGCCGTCGTCGTCCGCGCCGCAGCCGGCCAGCAGGACGACGAGCACGGCCATCACCGCCCCCCGACCGCTCCGCACGGGTCGGACCCTAGCGACGGCCCGCCCGCCCGCGGGGCCGACGCGCAGGTCAGTCCACCAGCTCCACCGGATCGCCGGCGGCGACCCGGCCGGGCGCGACCACCTCGGCGTACACGCCCAGGCAGTGCTTCGGGGTGCGGACGACGTCCAGCACCGCCTCCCCGACGCGCACGCGCCGGCCCACCCAGCTCCGCTCGTCGGCGGCGGGCAGGTGCAGCAGCAGGTTGGCCCGCGGGTCGTCGGCCGAGCAGCCCTCCGGGACCTCCCCGGCCTCGGCGCGGTCGATCGCCTCCCGGGACACCAGGTGCACGGCGGCGGCGTCGACCTGCGGGCCGGCCGCCGAGGCCGCCAGGCGGACGGGGCGGCCCAGCACCTCGGTCAGCGTGATCGTGTCGGCCTCGGCGTCCCCGGTGGCGACCACCTCGCGCAGCTGCGGCGTGGTCTTCACCGTGACGCGCTCCCCGGTGTCCGCGTCGACCACCGACCAGGCGCGGTCACCGCGCAGCCCGGCCGCGTCGACCTCCGCCTCGGCGACCGTCCGGCCGGCCAGCGACTTCACCGGGTACACCGACACCTGACCCACGCTGCCCACGACGTTCCCCATGCCCGGGACGCTACGCGGCACTCCCCTGCCGGCGCAGCCGGCGCAGCTGGGCGTCCAGGTAGGGACGCGCCCGGCGCTGCCCGCCCCGTCGGGCGATCGCTCCGGCGAGCGAGCCCAGGACCCGGACCAGCCGCTCCTCGTCCGGCTCCCAGCCGCGCCGGCGGCACTCCGCCAGCCAGTCGACCGGCCCGGCGTGCCCGCGGGCACCGTTGCACCGGCCGCAGGCGGCGACCTCGTTCTCGGCCCACGACGGGCCGCCCTTCACCCGGGGCACCAGGTGCTCGGTGGTCGGGCGGACCAGGCCGGCGAAGGCGCGCCCGCACCAGATGCAGGTGGCGCCGTCGCGCACCAGCGCCCCGGCCAGCCGGGCCGCGCGATCGGGTTGCACGGCTCCCATGGTCCCCGCGATCGGCGGCCGGCGCCGTCAGCTGCGGCGGGCCCGCTCCCCCGCGACGTCCCGGCGGCGCGGCTGGACCATGGCCACGGCCCTCCGGCGCACCTGCCCGGCCCGGCGGAACCGCTGCCGGGTGTGCCGGGGCGAGTGCGCCGTCCAGACGAGGTCGGGGTCCGGCGCCGGCGGCGCGTCGTCGTCCGCCGCCGCCGCCGACCGCATGCGCTCGTGCAGCTGGCCGAGCACCCGGCCGAGCAGCTGCTCGTCCTCGACGAGCTCGCGCAGGTCCGCGGCGCCCTCGGCGGCCAGCGCCTCGGGAAGCCAGGACTGCCAGCCGGGGCCGAACGCCCGCGCCGCCCCGTCGGACACCACCGCGTGGGCGGCGTCGACGGCCACGCCAGCCCCCAGCGCCACGTCCAGCTCCGCGACGGCCCGCAGCGTGTAGCGGTCGGGACCGGGCCACGGCGGGGGGAGGAACAGGTCGTCCGGCCCGAACTGCTCGTCCTGGAGGTCCACCCGGGCATCGTCGCACCCGGCCCGCGGACGACGACGGCCCCCGACCTGGTCAGGTCGGGGGCCGTGTCCGGTGGGCGATACTGGGTTCGAACCAGTGACCTCTTCGGTGTGAACGAAGCGCTCTACCACTGAGCCAATCGCCCGGACACCGATGATTCTGCCAGACGCTCAGCGCCAGAGTGGCACCCACCCCGGGACCCAGTCCGGCACGCCCATCACGTGCAGGGTCACGACCAGCACTGCGACCACGAACGCCGCCGTCAGCGCGGCGACGACCAGGCGCACCCACAGCGACTGCCGGCCCAGCCAGTCGGTCCAGCGGCCCACGTGGCGGCGGGTGAACTGCAGCAGCCGCTCGGCCCAGGTGAACTCCGAGGCGAGCACGAACAGCCCGGCGATGACGGTCAGCCAGCCGGGCCCCGGCAGCGGGATCGTGATGATCCCCACGGCGACCACCAGGCCACCGACGATCCCCACGCCCACCCGGTAGGGCGCGTCGAACGCCCGCCGGGCGGCGATCCGCCGCCGCCACGTGCTGTCCGCGACCCGCTCGCGCAGGCTGTGCACGCCGTCGCCGGCGAACCGGTCCCGGCGCTCGGCCACGCGCTCCCGCTGCTCCTGGTCCACGACCGCGTCCCCGTCACCGGGCGTGCCGTCACGGCGCGGGAGGTGCCCCCCCAGCGCTGCGACCGTCTCCTGACCGCTCAGCTCGTCACCTGCCCGTTCGCGACGATCTCCGTGGGTTCCGACGGAGCCTGCCGGCCGGGCTCGAAGCTGATGGCGTAGGCGCCGTACTCGTCCAGCCCGGTCGCCGCAGAGCCTACGGTCCGCAGCTCCATCTGTGGGGAAACGACGTCGAACTCCCCGATGGCCACCGCGGAACCCTCCGCCACCCCCCAGGCGACGTACGTGCTGTCGGTTCGGTCGTTGGGCGCGAGCCCGGTGGAGAGCACCTGCACCTGCCCCTCCCGGACGACCACGGTGGCGACCTGCCGGCCGTCCTCCCCGGTGAGCGGGGCGATGGTCGCCCGGCCCGGCACCAGCAGCTCGTCGAGCACCTCCGCTCGCTGGGTGGCCTGCGCCCGGGCGGCGTCCCGGTCCTCGGCCAGCACGACGTTCCACGCTCCCAGCGCCAGCACCGCCGCCACGGCCGCCGCGGCGAGAGCGGTGGGGAGCACCCGCCGCCACGCCGGTCGGAGGTCGGGCTCGCCACCGCGACGCGGTGCCACCAGCTCCAGCTCCAGCTCACCGGCGCCGGGCAGGTCGCCGGCCCGGGCAGCCGGCACCCCCGGCCGGCCGCCCGGGGGTGCCGGCTGTCGGTCGGGTACCGGAGCGGGGCGGCGCACCTGCTCGGTCGCCTCCACAGCGACCCGCAGCCGGTCCCGCAGCGCGGCGGAGGGCTCGACGGCGGAGGGCTCTGCGGCGGAGGACTCTGCGGCGGACAGGTCGGCAGCGAGCGCCCCCATCACCTGCTCCGTGCCGGCGACCGTCCGGGCACAGCGCCTGCACCCGGGCAGGTGGGCGTCGAACCGGTTCTCGTCCTCCGGCTCCAGGGCGTGCAGCGCCCACCCGACCGCCAGCTCGTCCCACCCCTGGTGGTCGTCGCCGGGAGCGTGGCCCGGCGCACCGTGGAGGGTCATCGCGCGGTCCCGTCCGCGGGGGTCGCACCGGGCACGCCGGCGCCCAGCGCATCCGTGAGCCTGCGCACGCCCGCGAGCAGGCGGGTCTTCACCGTGCCCAGCGGCGCGCCGGTGAGCGCGGCCACCTCGCGCTGCGTGTAGCCGCCGTAGTAGACGAGCGCCAGGACCTCGCGCTGCGACTCCGGCAACGCCTGCAGAGCGGTGCGCACCGTCGCCGCGGCGACCCGGTCGGCCGCCTCGTCGGGGACGGCGGCCGGCGCCGCCAGGGCGAGCTCGTCCACGGCCCGGGCCTGCCGGCGCCGGTGGGACTCCTCGCGCCGCACGGCGTCGACCGCCTTGTGATGGACCGCCGACAGCAGCCAGGAGGCCACCGTGCCCCGGCTCGCGTCGAAGGTGCCCGGGTCCCGCCAGACGGCGAGGAAGACCTCCTGCAGCACGTCCTCGGCGAGCACGTCGTCGGCCACCACCCGGCGCGCGAGGGCGAACGCCGGCCGCCGGAACCGCTCGTAGAGGTCGTCGACCGCCGTCCGGTCGCCCGCGGCGACCCGTGCGACCAGCTGACGGTCGGCCGCGCCGTCGTCCGGGTGGCGCAGCGGTCGGCTCACGAGGCCATGGTCACACGAGGGGTCCGCTCGGCACTGCCCGATCGGCCCACCGATCGGCGCCGGCCACCCGTCCGGGCGGGCGGACGGGGCGCGTGTGACTGGTGGGACGGATGGGGCACGACACGCCGCGGAGGGGCGTCACCTCCCCCACCGTTGGTCGTTGTGAAGGACATGGCGCGCTTTCCGAGGTCCGGCTGCACGGCTCGAACGACACTCCACCTGGTCGGCCCGCAGTCCTGGACGGCCGTCCCTGCCGCGCTGGTCTACGACTCCACCGACCCCTTCGCCGTGCGGATCCGGTTCGGCGACGGCGGGGACGACCCGGCCGACAACCTCGCCGACGCCCTCGCCGACGCCCTCGCCGAGGAGCTGCCCGCCGGCGGCGTGACCGAGGACGAGTTCCTCGACGAGCCGGAGGACGACGGCGTCGAGTGGCTGCTGAGCCGCGAGCTGCTGCGCGCCGGCCTCACCGCCCCCGCCGGCGACGGCGACGTCCGGCTGTGGCCGGCCCGGGGCGGACTGGACGTGCTCTTCCTGCAGCTGCGGGCTCCCTCGGGTGAGGCGCTGTTCGAGCTGTCGGCCACCGTCGTGGGCGACTTCTTGCGGGAGAGCGAGCTGCTGGTGCCCGTCGGCACGGAGAGCGACGCGACGTCGGTCGACGAGGAGCTGTCCGAGCTGCTCCGCGGCGGCACCGACAACCCGACGTCCCTGTGACCCCGCGACGGCGGTCAACGAGCCGCTGACCTGGGCGGACACCCTCCGCGACACCCGGGGTACCCCCCGGGTTTGGAGCCCTGGAGGGCATCGGTTAGAGTTCTTCCCGTTGCACAGCGCAGTACGCAACGAACAAGCGGACGTGGCTCAGTGGTAGAGCATCACCTTGCCAAGGTGAGGGTCGCGGGTTCGAATCCCGTCGTCCGCTCGGAACTCCCGGGCGCTGGTCGTAGACCGGCGCCCGGCGTGCGGTGGAGTGGCCGAGAGGCGAGGCAACGGCCTGCAAAGCCGTCTACACGGGTTCAAATCCCGTCTCCACCTCGGCGCCACCCTGTGGTGTGTCGACGGGGGAGGCGGATCCGGCCAGTGGGCCGGAACGGGCGATTGGCTCAGCGGTAGAGCGCTTCCCTGACACGGAAGAGGTCACTGGTTCGATCCCAGTATCGCCCACCAGCCGGAGAGGCCCCAGGTCAGCGACCTGGGGCCTCTCCGCGTTCCGACCCCGATCCCGCGTTCGATGCCGATGCCGTGTCCAGTGATGCGAGGTGCGGGCGTCCCGGTGAGAGGGACCGAGCGTGATCAGCCGACCGGCACCCCGTCGGCTGCGGCGCGCAGCACCGCCACGTCCAGCTTGGCCATGCCGAGCATCGCCTGCACGGCCCGCTGGGCCCGCACGGGGTCCGGGTCGGCGAACAGCTCGGACGTGCCCTCGGGGACGATCTGCCAGCTGAGCCCGTAGCGGTCCCGCAGCCAGCCGCACTGGCCCTCCGCTCCCCCGTCCCGGACGAACCGGTCCCACAGCCGGTCCACCTCGGCCTGGTCGGCGCAGTTCACCTGCAGGGAGACCGCCTCGGTGAACGGGAACTCCGGCCCGCCGTTGATCCCCACCAGCCGCATGCCGACGACCTCGAACTCGACGGCCATCACCTCACCGGCCGGCCCGGGTGCGCCCTCCGGGTACCGGGCGGTGCTCACGATGTGCCCGTCACCGAGCACGTCGATGTAGTAGTGGGCCGCCTCCACCGCCTGGGTGTCGAACCAGAGGTTGGGGACGATCTTCTGCGCCATGTCGCGTCCTCTCGGGTCGGCGGGCCGGGCGCCCGCACGGGGTGGACGCAGCACAGACCCGGTCGGCGCCGGGAACTCATCGGCCCCGACCGCTCACCGCAGCGACGGCGCCACCCGCTCCACCCAGAAGCGCGCGACCTGGTCGGCCAGTGCCGCCCGATCCCCGTCGTTGACCAGCACCACGTCCGCCACCGCGCGCCGCTGCTCGTCGGTGGCCTGGCTGGCGACCCGCGCCCGGGCGTCGTCCTCACCGAGCCCCCGGCCGACCAACCGGGACACGCGGGTCTCCAGCGGCGCCTCCACGACGAGCACGAGGTCGTAGGAGCCGGCCTGACCGGTCTCCACCAGCAGGGGGACGTCCTGGACCACCACGGCGTCCGCCGGCGCGGCAGCGACCAGCTCGGCGGCCCGGGAACGCACCCGCGGGTGGACGATCCCGTCGAGCCGCGCTCGCGCCGCGGGGTCGCTGAACACGATCGCCGCCAGCGCCGGCCGGTCGAGGGAGCCATCGGCGGCCAGCACACCGTCGCCGAAGGCGGCGACCACCTCGGCCAGCCCCGCCGTCCCCGGCGCCACCGCCTCCCGGGCCAGCCGGTCGGCGTCGACCACGCGCGCCCCACGCTCGGCCAGCAAGGCGGCCACCGTGCTCTTGCCCGATCCGATGCCACCGGTCAGCCCGATCCTCAGCACACCGGCGACCCTAGGCCCAGCCGCGGGGTGCCGGTGAGGTCACAGGGAGATCACGGCACCGGACGACCGGCGCGTCGCACGAGTCACAGCAGTCACAGGACTTACCTTTCGTCCCGGTGGACTTCCCCCGCCACAGCAGAAAGGCAGTGATCATGTCCCGCAGCACGCTCGACGGCCCGCAGTCGGCCCGCGGCACCTCCCGCCGCGGTCGTCACCGGATGGACATGCCCGGCGGGGTGCGCTGCTCCGACCTGCCGGGGGTCCGCGAGCGGCTGCCGCAGCGACGGACGTCGTCCTTCCTGCGCGCCCTGCTGCCCACCGTCGCCTCCGGCCGCCACACCTGGGACTTCCTGGCCAACGCCGGCGGCCGCCCCCGCACCGCGTTCGCGATCATCCTCAGCCTCTGAGCCCCTCCCCCGTCCGAGCGGCACCCCGCTCGCACGGCGTGCGGCCCACGGCAGCCAGGTCACGGCAGACCTCGCGCTGATCCGGTCAGGGACGACCGGACACCGGCCCGCACGCCCACCGATGACGGCCCCGTCGACCACCTCGGTCGACGGGGCCGTCGTGTCATCGCGACACCCCGGATCGCACCACCGCAGGTGCCACACCCGACTGCCGCTGAGCCGCTCCGTCGCTCGATCGCGGGACCTCCCCGGCCCCACTGGACCTCCCGGCCCCGCTCCTCCCACAGGACACGTCACCGCGACGATCGCGTGGGGCACAGACGACAGTGCGCCGCCCACCCCGGAGGGTGGGCGGCGCACTGTTCAGGTGCTGCTCAGCAGAGCTGCGAGGTCACTCCCCGCCGGCGAGCTTGGCGCGCAGGGCGGCCAGGGCCTCGTCGGAGGCGAGGGTGCCACCACCACCACCACTGGTGGAGACGGCGTCGCCCTCGGGCTCGGCGGCGCTGGAGTAGCTGCCGCCGGCAGCGGCCTCGGCGTCGGCCTCCTTCGCCGCGGCGATCTGCTTGCGGTGCGCCTCGAAGCGGGCCTGGGCCTCGGCGTACTGCTTCTCCCACGTCTCGCGGGCCTCGTCGTAGCCCTCGAGCCACTCGCCGGTCTCGGGGTCGAAGCCCTCCGGGTAGATGTAGTTGCCCTGCTCGTCGTAGGACGCGGCCATGCCGTAGGCGGCCGGGTCGAACTGGTCCTCGTCGCCGACGACGCCCTCGTTGGCCTGCTTCAGCGACAGCGAGATGCGACGGCGGTCCAGGTCGATGTCGATGACCTTGACCAGGATCTCGTCGCCCACCTGGACGACCTGCTCCGGGATCTCCACGTGACGCTCGGCCAGCTCGGAGATGTGGACCAGGCCCTCGATGCCCTCGTCGACCCGGACGAACGCACCGAACGGCACCAGCTTGGTGACCTTGCCGGGCACGACCTGGCCGATCTGGTGGGTCCGGGCGAACTGACGCCACGGGTCCTCCTGCGTCGCCTTCAGCGACAGCGAGACCCGCTCACGGTCCAGGTCGACGTCGAGGACCTCGACGGTGACCTCCTGGCCGACCTCGACGACCTCGGACGGGTGGTCGATGTGCTTCCAGGACAGCTCGGAGACGTGCACCAGACCGTCCACGCCGCCCAGGTCGACGAACGCACCGAAGTTGACGATCGAGGAGACGACGCCGGTACGGACCTGGCCCTTGGCGAGCTTGTTGAGGAACTCGCTGCGCACCTCGGACTGGGTCTGCTCCAGCCACTGGCGGCGGGACAGGACCACGTTGTTGCGGTTCTTGTCCAGCTCGATGATCTTGGCCTCGAGCTCGCGGCCCACGTAGGGCTGCAGGTCACGGACGCGACGCATCTCGACCAGCGAGGCGGGGAGGAACCCGCGCAGGCCGATGTCGAGGATCAGGCCGCCCTTGACGACCTCGATGACGGTGCCGGTGACGACCTCGTCGGCTTCCTTCTTCGCCTCGATCGTGCCCCAGGCGCGCTCGTACTGCGCGCGCTTCTTGGACAGGATGAGGCGGCCTTCCTTGTCCTCCTTCTGGAGGACGAGGGCTTCCACCTCGTCGCCGACGTTGACGACCTCGGTCGGGTCGACGTCGTGCTTGATGGACAGCTCGCGCGAGGGGATGACGCCCTCGGTCTTGTAGCCGATGTCCAGCAGCACCTCGTCCCGGTCGACCTTGACGATCACGCCTTCGACGATGTCGCCGTCGTTGAAGTACTTGATGGTCTGGTCGATCGCGGCGAGGAAGTCCTCGGCGGTGCCGATGTCGTTGACCGCGATCTGGGGGGTGCTGTCGGGACGGACCTGGGTGGAGGTCATGTGGTCGAGTGCTCCGGACGGGGGGTGCGTAGGGACAGGGAACCGCGACCTGCTGGTCGCGGGCGTGTTCACGAGAGAGGGACGACGGGGACGCCCTCCCGGTGAGGAGGACAACACCACAGACCTCTGGCGCAATTCCCCATGGTACGGACGGCGGCTGGGCAGGTCCACCACGGGTCCGGCCGGTGTGCCGCGCTCCGGCGTGTCACGATCGGCGCGCCATGGACCCCGCCCCGGACCCAGTGTCCGCCCCCCTCCCGCTGGCCGCGGACGGCTACCCCGCGGCCGGTGACGTCACCCGCCGCCCGGTCGGCCAGGCCGAGTCCGCCCGGGCCAACCGGGGGTGGTGGGACGCGGCCGCGCCGGCGTACCTCGCCGAGCACGGCACCGACCTGGGCGACGCGGACTTCCTGTGGTGCCCCGAGGGGCTCCGGGAGGCCGACGCGCACCTGCTGGGCGACGTCACCGGCCGCCGGGTGCTCGAGATCGGCTGCGGCTCGGCGCCCTGCTCCCGCTGGCTGCACCGCGCCGGCGCCTCCCCGATCGCGCTGGACGTCTCCGGGGGGATGCTCGCCCGGGCCGCGGAGCTGAACCGGGCGACCGGGTTGCCGGTGCCGCTGCTGCAGGCCGACGCCGGTGCGCTGCCGCTGACCGACGACAGCGTCGACCTGGCCTGCTCGGCGTTCGGCGGGCTGCCGTTCGTCGCCGACGCGCAGGCCGTGCTCGGCGAGGTCGCCCGGGTGCTCCGCCCGGGCGGGCGGTTCGTCGCCTCGGTGAACCACCCGATGCGCTGGGCGATGCCGGACTCGCCCGACCCGGCGGACCTGCGGGTCGTCTCCTCCTACTTCGACCGCACTCCCTACGTGGAGACCGACGACGCGGGGCGGACCGTGTACGTGGAGCACCACCGCACCGTGGGTGACTGGGTCCGGGCGGTCGTGGCCGCAGGACTGGTGCTGCGGGACCTGGTGGAACCAGAGTGGGCACCGGGCCGCACGCAGACGTGGGGCCAGTGGTCCCCAGCGCGGGGCGCGCTCGTCCCGGGCACGCTCGTGCTGGTCTGCGAGTTGCCCGACCGACCGGAGGAGACGGCATGGACGAGCTGACCGACCAGATGACCGACCAGATGACCGACCAGGCGCAGACCCTGGACAGCACCGCGGGACCGACGCTGGACGACGCCGCGCACCGGGCCCTGGACGGCGCCGCCGAGACGGCCCTGCTGGTGCTGGTGCCCGAGGCCGACCCGGTGGTCGGCGACCACCGCCGGCAGTTCGACGTGTCGGCGTCCTGGGGGGTGCCGGCGCACGTCACGGTCGTCTACCCCTTCATGCCGCCGAACCAGGTCGACGACGGCGTGCTGACCGGGCTGGCTCGGGCCGTCGCCGACCAGCCGGCCTTCGACTGCGTGCTGGACCACACCGGCTGCTTCGGCGAGGAGGTGCTGTGGCTGGCCCCGGCCGACGACGAGCCGTTCCGCCGGCTCACGGCCGCGGTGGTCGAGGCCTTCCCGGACCACCTGCCCTACCGGGGTGCGCACGGCGAGGACCCCAGCCCGCACCTGTCGGTCGCCGAGCGGCGCCTGGGGGACGAGGCCGGGCTGCGCACGGTCGCGGAGGCGATCGGGGAGCACCTGCCGATCCGGTCGCGGGTCACCACGGTGAGCCTGTTCGCCGGCGCCCGGGAACCCGGCTCCTGGCACCTGGTCGCCGAGTTCCCGCTGGCCGCATCCCCCTCCTGACGAAGCACCCCGTCCTGAGGCTCCCGTGCAGGGCCCACCGCGAGCCTGCGAGCGGTGGGGCAAGGAGGCCTCTCCCTAGTGGGCGGCGGCGTCCCAGCTGGCGCCCACGCCCACGGAGACCTCCAGCGCCACCGAGAGCTGCGCGGCGCCGGCCATCTCCCGGCGCACCAGGGCCTCCAGCTGCTCCCGCTCCCCCGGGGCGACCTCCAGCACGAGTTCGTCGTGGACCTGCAGCAGCATCCGCGAGCGCAGCCCCTCGGCCTCGATCGCCCGCTCCACGCCGAGCATGGCGACCTTGATGACGTCGGCGGCGGACCCCTGGATGGGCGCGTTCAGCGCCATCCGCTCGGCCATCTCCCGGCGCTGCCGGTTGTCGCTGGTCAGGTCGGGCAGGTAGCGCCGGCGGCCCAGCGTCGTCTCGGTGTAGCCGGTCTGCCGGGCGTCGTCGACCACGCCGTCGAGGTAGTCGCGGATGCCCCCGAACCGCTCGAAGTAGGCGTGCATCTGCGCGCGCGCCTCCTCCGGGGTGATCCGCAGCTGCTGGGCCAGGCCGTAGGCGCTCAGCCCGTAGGCCAGGCCGTAGCTCATCGCCTTGATCCGGCGGCGCATCTCCGGGTCGACCTGCTCGATCGGGATGCCGAACGCCCGGGAGGCGACGAAGGAGTGCAGGTCCTCCCCCGAGGTGAACGCCTCGATCAGGCCGGCGTCCTCGGACAGGTGCGCCATGATCCGCATCTCGATCTGGCTGTAGTCGGCGGTCATCAACGACTCGTAGCCCGGGCCGACCACGAACGCCTGCCGGATCCGGCGACCCTCGGCGCTGCGGATCGGGATGTTCTGCAGGTTGGGGTCGGTCGAGGACAGCCGGCCGGTGGCGGCGATCGTCTGCTGGTACGTGGTGTGGATCCGCCCGACGTCGTCGACCATCGGGATCAGCCCGTCGATGACGGTGCGCAGCCGGGTGACGTCGCGGTGCCGGAGCAGGTGCTCCAGGAACGGGTGACCGGTGGAGGCCAGCAGCGAGGTGAGCGCCTCGGCATCGGTGGTGTACCCGGTCTTGTTCTTCTTGGTCTTCGGCAGGCCCAGTTCGTCGAAGAGCACCGCCTGCAGCTGCTTCGGCGAGCCGAGGTTGATCTCCTTGCCGATGACCGCGTACGCCTCCTGCGCGGCCTCGGTGACCTCGGCGGCGAACTCCTTCTGCAGCTCGTGCAGGAAGTCCAGGTCCGCGGCGATGCCGCGCCGCTCCATCGCGGCGAGCACCCGGGTCAGCGGCAGCTCGATCTCGCCCAGCAGGTGGTCGCCGCCGCGCTGACCGAGCACCTGCTCCAGCGCGTCGGACAGGTCGTTGACCGCGACCGCCTTGAGCACGTCGGCGTGCGCGGCCTCCGCGGCGACGTCGGCCTCGGTCGGGCCGAGCCCGTCGAGGGTCAGCTGCTCCTCGGGGGCGGCGGCGTCCTTGAGCTCCCGGCGCAGGTAGCGGACGGCCAGGTCGCCGAGGTCGAACGACCGCTGACCGGGGTTGGCCAGGTAGGCCGCGAGCGCGGTGTCGCTGACGAGGCCGCGCACCTCCCACCCGCGCGCCCAGACGGCCAGCAGCGGGCCCTTCACCTCGTGCACCACCTTGGGGGCGGCCGGGTCGGCCAGCCAGGTGGCCAGCGCCTGCTCGTCGGCGGCGTCCAGGCCGGGGCCGACGTCGACGAAGGTCGCGTGGTCGTCGGCCGCGGCCAGCGCCAGGCCGGCGAGCTCGCCGGTGCCGCGGCCCCACGTGCCCCGGAAGACGATGCCGGTGTGCCCGGTGCGGGCGTGCGCGGCCAGCCAGTCGCCGAGCCGACCGGGGGCCACCTCGTCGGCGGTGACCTCGAAGCCGCCGTCCACCTCCGGCTCCGCGCTGGAGAGGGTGGCGAACAGCCGGTCGCGCAGCACCCGGAACTGCAGGTTGTCGAAGAGGGTGTGCACCTCGTTGCGGTCCCAGGGCTGGACAGCCAGGTCGGTGGGACCGACCTCCAGCGGCACCTGCCGGTCCAGTTCGGTGAGCCGGCGGTTCTGCAGCACCTGGGACAGGTGGTCGCGCAGCTTCTCCCCGACCTTGCCCTTGACGGTGTCGACCTGGTCGACCAGGGCGTCGAGCGAGCCGTACTCGCGCACCCACTTGGCCGCGGTCTTCTCCCCCACGCTCGGGATGCTGGGCAGGTTGTCGCTCGGGTCGCCGCGCAGCGCCGCGAAGTCCGGGTACTGGACGGGGCTCAGGCCGTACTTGGCCTCGACCTCCTCCGGGGTGAACCGGGTCAGGTCGGAGACGCCCTTGCGGGGGTAGAGCACCGTCACGTGCTCGTCGACCAGCTGCAGCGCGTCGCGGTCACCGGTGCAGATGAGCACGTCCATGCCCTGCTCGACCGCCTGGACGGCCAGTGTGGCGATGACGTCGTCGGCCTCGTAGCCCTCGGCGGTGATCACCGGGACGTGCAGCGCCCCCAGGACCTCCTGCACCAGGCTGACCTGGCCGCGGAAGTCGGTGGGGCTCTCGGCACGGTTGGCCTTGTAGTCGGCGTAGATCTCGCTGCGGAAGGTCTTCCGGCTGACGTCGAAGGCGACCGCCAGGTGCGAGGGCTGCTCGTCGCGCAGCACGTTGATCAGCATCGACGTGAAGCCGTAGACCGCGTTGGTCGGCTGCCCCGTGGTCGTGGAGAAGTTCTCCACCGGGAGCGCGAAGAAGGCCCGGTAGGCCAGGGAGTGGCCGTCGAGCAGCAGCAACCGCGGGCGGGTGCCCTCGGTGGTCGAGGAGGTGGCGGGCGCGGGGGCGGAGACCGGAGCGGACATCACCGCGATCCTAGGTCCGCGCACCGACGACCCGGCTCCCCACGCGCGGTGGCTAGCGTGCAGCAGCGTGACGCACACCCGACCCGACTGGCTGCCGGCCGACACCCAGGGCCCGCTCGACGACAAGCTGGGCATCCGGGTCACCGAGTGGGACCCCGACCGCCTGGTCGCCACCATGCCGGTGGCCGGCAACGAGCAGCCCTTCGGCCTGCTGCACGGCGGCGCGACCTGCGCGCTGGCCGAGAGCATCGGGTCGTACGCGGCGGTGCTGCACGCCGGCCCCGGGGGCTCGGTGGTCGGCATCGAGCTCAACGCCAGCTACCTCAGCGCCGCCCGGTCCGGCGTGGTCACCGCGGTGTGCACGCCGGTGCGGCGCGGTCGCACCCTGGCCACCTTCCTCATCTCGATCTCCGACGACGCCGGGCGGCCGACGGCCAGTGCGCGGCTGACCTGCATGATCCGGAGTGCGCGCGCCACACCGGGCAGCTGAGCACCCGGACCGGTGGTGCGACCGATCGGTAGCACACCGGCGTGTCGCAGATGGGTCACGAAGCGTCCCAGCAGGTCGATCCCCGTAACAACCCTGGGTTACTGTCCCGCCTCACATCCAACGGCTGGGAGGTCGAGTGACGCACGCGCCCCACCGTGCCGCACGGCGCGGGGAACGCAGCAGCGCCCGGTACGGCTCAGGTGCACCACCGGCGAGCGGCCCCCGGTCCCCGCGGTGGCGCAGCGGGCGCCGTCCCCTGACCCTCGCCCTGCTGGTGGCCGCCTTCGCCATGGCCCTGGCCACCCTCGTCCCGGGGGTCGCCTCCGCCGAGGGCGAGCAGGTGCGCGGCACCCTGCGGACCAGCGTGAGCGGGCCCATCGAGGGCGCCACGGTCGAGGTCACCACGCCGGACGGCGACCCCGTCGACACCGTGCAGACCGACGAGGACGGCCGGTGGGAGGTCGACCTGCCGGCCGCCGGCCAGTACGTCGTCAGCATCGACCCCGACGACCTGCCCGACGGCGTCGAGCTCAACGGCGAGCCCAGCCGGACCGTCACCGTCGACACCGGACGGCAGCAGCCGGTCAACATCGGCCTCAACGACGGCAGCCGCAACGACGGCGGCGGCACCATCCGGGCCGTCCAGCTGTTCGTCGACGGCCTCCGGTTCGGGCTGCTGATCGCCATGGCCGCCGTGGGCCTGTCGCTGATCTACGGCACCACCGGGCTGACCAACTTCGCGCACGGCGAGCTGGTCACCATCGGCGCCATCGCCGCCTGGTACATCAACGTGCAGGGCGGGGTGCCGCTCATCCCCGCGGCCCTGCTCGCCATGGCGGTCGGCGGGGTCGTCGGTGCCCTCAACGAGCTGGCCATCTGGCGGCCGCTGCGGCGCCGCGGCACCGGGCTCATCGCCGCGCTGGTCGTCTCCATCGGCCTGTCCCTGGCGCTGCGGTACAGCTACCAGATCTTCTACGGCGGGTTCTCCAACCCCTACGCCGACTACCAGGGCCAGCGGGCGCGGAGCTACGGCGCCTTCACCCTCCAGGACCGGGACATCGCCTCGATCGTCATCGCGGTCGTGGTCCTGGTGCTGGTCGCGCTCATGCTGCAGCGCACCAAGATCGGCAAGGCCATGCGGGCGGTGTCGGACAACCGAGACCTCGCCGCGTCCTCCGGCATCGACGTCAACCGGGTCGTGCTCTTCGTGTGGGTGCTCGGTGGAGCGCTCGCCGCGCTCGGCGGGGTGCTCCTCGGCCTCTCCGACCAGGTCCAGTGGGACATGGGCTTCCGGTTGCTGCTGCTGATGTTCGCCGGGGTCACCCTCGGTGGGCTGGGCACCGCCTACGGCGCCCTGCTCGGCAGCCTCATCGTCGGCGTCTTCGTGCAGATGTCCACCCTCGTCATCCCGAATGACATGAAGTACGTCGGAGGGCTGCTCCTCTTGATCGTCATCCTCGTCGTCCGTCCCCAGGGCATCCTGGGCAGCCGCGCCAGGATCGGCTGACCGATGGCCGACCTCCTCAACGCGTTCGCCATCGCGGGCAAGGCGTTCTTCGGGTTCCAGGCGATCTTCTTCGCCCTGCTGGCCATCGGCATCAACGTGCACTTCGGGTACACGGGCCTGCTCAACTTCGGTCAGATCGCGTTCGCCATGCTCGGCGGGTTCGGCATCGCCATCTCGGTCAGCCAGTGGGGGCTGCCCTTCTGGGTCGGTGTCCTCGTCGGGGTGCTCGCCGCGGTGTTCCTGGCCCTCCTGCTGGGCCTGCCCACGCTGCGGCTGCGCGCCGACTACCTCGCCATCGTCACCATCGCCACCGCCGAGGGCCTGCGGCTGGTCTTCCGGTCGGTCTCCGCGACCCCGGTCACCGGTGGCACCCGCGGCCTGTCGGCGTTCAACCGGGACTTCATCGCGCTCGCCCCGTGGGACACCGGACGCCGGTACGACCTGCTGGGCACGACCTGGAGCGGCGGCGAGCTGTGGGTCTGCGCGGTCGGCTGGGCCCTGGTGGCCCTGTGCTCCCTGCTCGTGTGGGCGCTGATGCGCGCTCCCTGGGGCCGGGTGGTGAAGGCCATCCGGGAGGACGAGGACGCCGTCCGCTCGCTGGGCAAGAACGTCTACGCCTACAAGATGCAGGCGCTGGTGCTCGGCGGGGTGTTCGGCGCCTTCGGCGGCATGGTCTACGCCGTCGGCACCGGCTCGGCCATCCCCGACCAGTACCAGAACGCCAACACCTTCCTGGCCTACGCGGCGCTCATCCTCGGCGGCGCCGCCCGGGTACTCGGGCCGGTCATCGGCTCGATGCTGCTGCTGTTCATCCTGCAGTTCGCCGACACCGGGCTCCGCTCGCTGATCTCCAACGGGGTCATCCCCACGGAGCTGCTCTCCTCCACCGACGTCGCGCAGCTGCGCTACGTGCTGGTCGGGATCGGGCTCATGTTGTTGCTGGTCTTCCGGCCCCAGGGCATCTTCGGTGACCGACGAGAGGTGATGCTCGATGCCCGCTGACCCCCTGTCCCACGAGGGCCAGCCCCACGGCGCCCACGCCGCCCGGCCCGAGGAGCTCGCCCCGTCGGGCGGCGGCGCGCACCGGGCGGCACCCCAGCGGCTGGCCCAGGCCGCGCTGCGCGACGTCCCCTGGGAGGTCGGTGTCGCCAAACCCGACCCGGCGATCGTGGTCGACCACGTGACCCGCACGTTCGGCGGCCTGACCGCGGTGTCGGTCGACCACCTGGAGGTCCAGCGGGGCGGCATCACCGGGCTCATCGGGCCCAACGGCGCCGGCAAGACCACGCTGTTCAACCTGCTCACCGGGTTCGACCAGCCCAACACCGGCACCTGGTCGTTCAACGGCCGCGACCTCGGCAGGCTCAGCCCGCACCAGGTCGCCCGGCTCGGGGTGGTCCGGACCTTCCAGCTGACGAAGGCGCTCTCCCGGCTCACCGTCCTGCAGAACATGCTGCTCGGCGCGCAGGCCCAGCGCGGGGAGAGCTTCCTGCGTGCCCTGGTGCCCGGCACCTGGCGGGCGCAGGAGAAGGCGAACACCGAGCGGGCCATGGACCTGCTCCGGCGGTTCAAGCTCGACGCCAAGAAGGACGACTTCGCCGGCAGCCTGTCCGGAGGCCAGCGCAAGCTGCTGGAGATGGCCCGCGCCCTGATGAGCGAACCGCAGGTGGTGATGCTCGACGAGCCGATGGCCGGGGTGAACCCCGCCCTGACCCAGAGCCTGCTCGGCCACGTCAAGGACCTCCGCGAGGAGGGGATGACGGTCATCTTCGTGGAGCACGACATGGACGTCGTGCGGGACATCAGCGACTGGGTGGTGGTCATGGCCGCCGGCAAGGTCATCGCCGAGGGCGCGCCGGAGTCGATCAGCCAGAACAAGGCCGTCGTCGACGCCTACCTCGGCGCGCACCACGACGCGCCGCTGACCGCCGAGGAGGAGGACCGCTTCCTCGCCGAGGACCGGGCGGCCGAGGGTCCCCGGCGCGATGACGTCATCAGCTCCGACCGGGGCCGCGAGGGAGGGGCAGGACGATGAGCAGCGTGGACCTACCAGGTCCGCCGGAGGACCGCAGGTTCCTGGCGCCGGAGTCCGAGCAGGACGCGCCAGTCGCCGAGGAGCCCGGCGCGGGCACCGCGGCGCAGCTCTCCCCGGCCGAGAGAGCGGCCACCCGGGAGGAGCACGAGCGCCTGGCCGAAGGCGCGCTGGTGCGCGCCGACGAACTCGTCGCCGGCTACGTCCCCGGGGTCAACATCCTCAACGGGTGCGACTTCTACCTGCAGGACGGCGAACTGGTCGGGATCATCGGCCCCAACGGCGCCGGCAAGTCGACGCTGCTCAAGACGCTGTTCGGGCTGATCCCGGTCCGCTCGGGCTCGGTCACGCTGCGCGGTGAGGAGATCACCTCGGCGCCGGCGCACCGGCTGGTGTCCATGGGCGTCGGCTACGTGCCGCAGAACAACAACGTGTTCCCCTCCCTCACCATCGAGGAGAACATGCAGATGGGCGTCTACCTGCGGCCGAAGACCTTCAAGGAGCGCTTCGACTACGTCGTCGAGCTGTTCCCGCTGCTCGGCGAGCGGCGCAAGGGCAAGGCCGGCGCGCTGTCCGGTGGTGAGCGGCAGATGGTGGCGATGGGCCGCGCACTGATGATGGACCCGTCGGTGCTGCTGCTGGACGAGCCGTCCGCCGGGCTGTCCCCGGCGCTGCAGGACGAGGTGTTCATCCGCTGCCGGCGGATCAACGCCACGGGCGTCTCGATCATCATGGTCGAGCAGAACGCCCGCCGCTGTCTGCAGATCTGCCACCGCGGCTACGTGCTCGACCAGGGGCGCAACGCCTACACCGACACGGGCACGTCCCTGATGAACGACCCGAAGGTGATCGAGCTCTACCTGGGCACCCTCGCCAAGGCCCAGTAGCCCGAGCTCCGCTCGCAGCCGGACGGCGCCGTTCCCCCGGGGGCGGCGCCGTCGTGCGTCCCGGGAGCGCGCCGTCGGGACCCCGGTGGCCCCGGTGCCGGTGTCGGCCGCAGTCCCGCCGCTGGCCGCCCTCGGCGTCGTGCCGCGGCAACGCCGCCTGGGCCGCGGCTTCCCGCCCGCCGTGCACGACCGGCTGGTCCGGATGGGCGCCGCCCGGGCGGGCCGTCGCCACCGGCTGACGTGCTGGCGGCCGGGTCGGTCGCGCTGGGCCGGCCCCGCACAGCACTGCGGCCCGGCGCCCCCGAGGGGGCACCGGGCCGCAGGTGGTGCGGAGAGCGTCAGCCGCGGGCCGGGCCGATGCCCTGGGCGTTGAGGCCCTGGATGATCCGCGAGGACTCCTCGAACCCGATGACGACGATGGCGTCGGGGTTGAAGTCCACCATCTGCTGGACCTCGGAGTCGAAGTTCGCCGCCTGCGGGTCGTAGGTCAGGTAGCGGATGCTGTCCTCGGACAGGCCGCCGGCGATCAGGTTGTCCCGGGTGTTCTCGGCCAGGCCCGTGCCGTACGGGTCGTTGAGGGCGAGGATGCCCACGGTGTTGTTGCCGTCCTCGGCGATCAGGTCGGCGAGCGCGCGCGCCTGCAGCGTGTCCGGGGGCGCGGTGCGGAAGTACAGCCCGTTGTCGTCGTAGTCGGTGAACTGGTCGGAGGTGTTCGCCGGGGAGAACTGGACGACGCCGGCACCGGTGATGGTGTCGATGACCGTGAGGCTCACCCCGGAGGACGCCGCACCGATGATGGCGTTGACGTTGGACTGCAGCAGCCGGTCGACCGTCTGGGTGGCAGTGTCGGTCGAGGCGTCACCGGAGTCACCCTCGATGAGCTGGACGGGCTGGCCCAGCACACCGCCGGCCTCGTTGATCTCGTTGATCGCCAACTGGGCGCCGGCGACCTCCGGCGGGCCGAGGAAGGCGAGGTTGCCGGTGAGCGGCAGCAGCGTGCCGATGACCAGCGGGTCACCCGTGGCGCCCGGCGGGGCGTAGGCCGGGCCCTCGTCGGTGGCGGCGTTCGCCTCGTCACCGGCGATCACGAACTGGGTGGCGTCGTTGTCGATCGTGTTGTCGTCGCCGAACTGCTGCAGCCCGAAGCTGGCCTGGGCCGGCTCGCCGGGGTCGGCGAAGCTCAGCGGACCGCTGACACCGTCGTAGTCGACGTTGCCGCCGGCGTTGATGATCTCCAGGCAGGCCGCGTAGGACTCGCAGGTCTCGCCGCCGAAGGTCAGCCCGTTGATGTAGCGGGCGAACTCCGTCGCCTGGTTCGTACCGGCAGCCTGGGCCGCGAGCGCGGTCAGGATGACCGCGTCGTAGGTCTCTCCGGCGTAGTTGAACGTCGTCCCCAGGTCGGGGTCGACGGCCAGCAGGCGGTCCTGGAAGTCACCGGAGAGCTGCGTCAGCGGCAGCGTGCCCTTCATGCCGGCCAGAGCGCCCTGGTCGGAGAAGTCCTCCCCGAGCGGGTCGCCCATGTTGCCGTCGGTGCCGTAGACGTTGACCTGCTTCTCGCCGCTCGCGTCGCCACCGCCGCTGCCGGAGCCGCCGCCGTCGTCGCCGCCGCCACAGGCGGTCAGCGCGAGCAGGGCGGCACCGGACAGGGCGACCGCGCGAGCAGTGGTGCGGGTGCGCATCAAGGAACTCCCAGTGGGGTGCGTGCGTGGGCGCCGGACCCGGAGGGCTGATCAGCCCACCGACCGGCCGGTCAGTGCGGAGAACCTAACCGCCGCGCCGACGGCCACCAGCCCTGCTCAGTGCACCGTGATGACGTTGTGACCTGGGCGACTCTGTTGTGCCACATGGTGGGACACGCCGACACACGCGCGACACGCGGGTGGTACGCGACACATTCAGGACGTGACCACGATCACCGGCCGGGGAGACGCGACGGCCGCCGGTCCGCGAGATCGCGGAGCCGACGGCCGTGGGAGGCGCGCAGCGGAGCTCAGGTGGTGGCCTGTCCCCCGGCCGGGGCGTCGTCGACCTCGGTGGCCATGATCGCCTCCGCCAGGGCGCGCATCGAGGTGCGCTCGTTCATCGCCGTGCGCTGGATCCACCGGAAGGCCTCGGCCTCGGTCATCCCGCGCTCGGTCATCAGCCGGCCCTTCGCCTTCTCGATGACCTTGCGGGCCTCCAGGCGCTCCTTGAGGTCGGCGACCTCGGCGTCCAGGGCGTGCATCTCCTGGAACCGGCCGACGGCGACCTCGATCGCCGGGACCAGGTCGTTCTTGGAGAACGGCTTCACCAGGTAGGCCATCGCGCCGGCGTCGCGGGCGCGCTCGACCAGCTCGCGCTGGCTGAAGGCGGTGAGCACGATGACCGGCGCGATGCGGGCGCTGGCGATCTGCTCGGCGGCGGCGATCCCGTCGAGCACGGGCATCTGCACGTCGAGGACGACGAGGTCGGGGCGCAGCTGCTGGGCCTGGTCGACCGCTGCCTGCCCGTCACCGACCTCGGCGACGACGACGTACCCCTCCTCTTCGAGCATCTCCTTGAGGTCGAGGCGGATCAGCGCCTCGTCCTCGGCGATGAGGACCCGGGTCGGCTCGTTGCTCACGGAGATCATCCTATCGACCGCAGACGCGGATCCCGCGCCGGATAGGCTGCGGGCCACCCAGTCGAGTTGGCCCCCGTACCCCAATCGGCAGAGGGAGCGGATTCAAAACCCGCGCAGTGTGCGTTCGAGTCGCACCGGGGGCACTCTGTTCATCGCGACGCTTCCGCGCCGCACCGCGGCCAGGTGCCGTTCCCGGCCGCCGTCGAGCCATCGCCACGCCGCCCCCGGCGTCAGCGCTTCGCTGCCCAGGTCAATACGGTGGCGCTGTGACCGGCCACATGACCCCCGAGCAGTTCCGTCAGCACGGCCACGAGGTGGTCGACTGGATCGCCGACTACTGGGCCCGGCTGCAGAACGACCCGACGTCGCTCCCGGTCCGGTCGCAGGTCGCCCCCGGCGACGTCCGCGCCGCGCTCCCCCCGCAGGCGCCCGAGCAGGGCGAGCCGTTCGCCGCGGTGCTGGCCGACCTGGACCGCGTCGTCATGCCCGGGCTGACCCACTGGCAGCACCCCGGCTTCTTCGGGTACTTCCCCGCCAACACCTCCGGGCCCTCGGTGCTGGGCGACCTGGTGAGCGCCGGCCTGGGCGTGCAGGGCATGTCCTGGGTGACCAGCCCGGCCGCCACCGAGCTCGAGCAGCACGTCATGGACTGGCTGGCCGACCTGCTGGGGATGCCCGGGTCCTTCCGGTCCACCGGCACCGGCGGCGGCGTCGTCCAGGACTCCAGCTCGGGGGCGAACCTGGTGGCCCTGCTCGCCGCCCTGCACCGGGCCAGCAAGGGCGCCACACTGCGCCACGGCGTGCTGCCCGACGAGTACACCGTCTACGTCTCCGCGCAGACGCACAGCTCGATGGAGAAGGCCGTGCGCATCGCCGGCCTCGGCACCGAGGCGATCCGCATCGTGGAGGTCGACGAGGAGCTGGCCATGCGCCCCGGGGCGCTCGCCGCGCGGCTGGAGCGGGACGTCGCCCGCGGGTTCACCCCCGTGCTGGTCTGCGCCACCGTGGGCACGACGTCGACGACGGCGATCGACCCGCTGGCCGAGATCGGGCCGGTGTGCCAGCGGTTCGACGTGTGGCTGCACGTCGACGCCGCCTACGCCGGGGTCAGCGCGGTCGTCCCCGAGCTGCGCGCGCTGCAGGCCGGGGTGGAGTGGGCCGACAGCTACACCACCGACGCGCACAAGTGGCTGCTCACCGGCTTCGACGCCACGCTGTTCTGGGTCGCCGACCGGGCAGCCCTCACCGGCGCACTGTCGATCCTGCCGGAGTACCTGCGCAACGCGGCCACCGACACCGGCGGCGTCGTCGACTACCGCGACTGGCAGATCGAGCTCGGCCGCCGGTTCCGCGCCCTGAAGCTGTGGTTCGTGCTGCGCTGGTACGGCGCGGAGGGGCTGCGCGAGCACGTCCGCGGGCACGTCGCCATGGCCCAGGAGCTGGCGGCCTGGGCCGAGGCCGACGACCGGTTCGACGTCGTCGCCCCGCACCCGCTGTCGCTGGTGTGCCTGCGCCCCCGCTGGGCCGACGGGGTGGACGCCGACGTCGCCACCATGACCCTGCTGGAGCGGCTCAACGACGGCGGCGAGGTCTTCCTCACCCACACGACCGTGGCCGGCGCCGCGGTGCTGCGGGTGGCGATCGGGGCACCGTCGACCAACCGGCAGCACGTCGAGCGGGTCTGGGCGCTGCTCACGGACGGGCACGACTGGCTGGCGAACGACTTCGCCGAGCAGGCGCGGGAGCGGCAGGACGCCGAACGGCGCGAGCGCGAGGAGGCCGAGCGCCGGGCCGCCGAGCAGGCTGCGGCCGAGACCCCGGCCACCCAGGACGAGACCGCCGAGCAGGCCACCACCCAGGCCGACCTGGACGGCGGGCCCACCCGGGACTGACCGGCCACGGGGAGGGGCTCAGCCGAGCGAGCGGATGAGCCCCTCCTGGGCGACGGTCGCCACGTGCGTGCCGTCGGCGGACCAGATCTGCCCGAAGCACAACGCGCGGCCACTGGCCGCGGCCGGGCTGTCGGTCTCGTAGAGGAACCACTCGTCGGCCCGCGCGGGCCGGTGGAACCACACCGCGTGGTCCAGGCTCGCGCCGACGATCGACCCGCCCCAGCCGCCACCGATGCGTGCCAGGCCGGCGGAGAGCAGCGTCAGGTCGCTGACGAAGGTCAACGCGGCGGCGTGCACGTTGTCGTCGTCGGGCAGCCGCCCGGTGACCCGGAACCACGCCCGGAACGCGGTGTCGCCCGACGTCCGCGGCTCGGGGTCGTACGGGTCGCGCAGGTAACGGGAGTCGACCGCACGGTTCAGCGCCCGGGCGCCCTCGGCCCGGTCGGGGTGGGCGGCGAGCACCTCGGGCAGCCCGGGCAGGCTGTCGGGGCCGGGCACCTCGGGCATCGGCAGCGAGTGCTCGACCACCGCGCGCTCCCCCGCGGTGAAGTCGGCGGTCAGCGCGAAGATGGCCACGTCCTCGCCCTTGCGGGTCTGCCGCGCCACCACGCGCCGGGTGCTGAACGACCGGCCCTCGCGGATCCGGTCCACCTCGTAGCGGATCTCCTCGTGCGGGTCACCCGGCCGGAGGAAGTACGAGTGCAGGGAGTGCACCGGCCGTTCGGCCGGCACCGTGGCGTTCGCCGCGGCGAGCGCCTGAGCGGCGACCTGGCCGCCGAAGATCCGCTGCAGCGGCGTCGTCGGGGTGGTGCCGACGAACAGGTCCGGGGCCCGCTCCTCCAGGTCGAGGACGACCATGAGCTCGGCCGCCGGCGTCGGGGCCGGCCCCTCCCCCGACGACGTCGCTGCTGCGGTCACGCCTGCGTTCCCACCTCGTGCACCCGGACGAGGTTGGTCGTGCCGGCGGTGTTCGGCGGGGAGCCGGCCACCACGACGACCTGGTCGCCCTCGCGGAGCCGGCCGATGGAGAGCAGCGAGAAGTCGACCTGGGCGACCATGTCGTCGGTGTGCTCCACCTGGGGCACGATGAAGGTCTCCACGCCCCACGACAGCGCCAGCCGGCTGCGCACCCGCGGGTCGTTGGTGAAGGCGAGGATCGGCAGCCGGGTCTTCAGCGCCGCCAGCCGCTGGGCGCTGCGGCCGGTGGAGGTGAAGGCCGCCAGCGCGGACACGTCCAGCGCCTCGCCGACGTCCTTGGCCGCACGCACCATGGCGCCGGGGCGCGAGTGGGAGGCCTTGAGCAGCTGCGGGGCGAGGATCTCGTCGACCTCGACCGCAGCGATGATGCGGTCCATCGTCCGGACGGCCGCGATCGGGTGCTTGCCCACGGAGGTCTCCCCCGACAGCATCACCGCGTCGGCGCCGTCGAGGACGGCGTTGGCGACGTCGGAGGCCTCGGCCCGCGTGGGCCGGGAGTTCTCGATCATCGACTCGAGCATCTGCGTGGCCACGATGACCGGCTTGTTGCGCTCGCGGGCGGCCTGCACGGCCCGCTTCTGCACCAGCGGCACCTGCTCCAGCGGCAGCTCCACCCCGAGGTCACCGCGGGCGACCATGACGCCGTCGAAGGCGTCGCAGATCGCCTCGAGGTTCTCGACCGCCTCGGGCTTCTCCAGCTTGGCGATGACCGGGGCGAACACGTCCTCCTGGGCCATCACCTCGCGGACCAGCTCGACGTCCCGGGGCGACCGGACGAAGGACAGGGCGACGAAGTCGACCCCCAGGGAGAGCGCGAAGCGCAGGTCCTCCTCGTCCTTGTCCGACATGGCCGGGACGCTGACGGCGACGCCGGGCAGGGACAGGCCCTTGTTGTTGGAGACCGGACCGCCCTCGAGGACCAGGCACCACACGTCGGGGCCGTCGACCTCGGCCACGGTCAGGGCGAGCTTGCCGTCGTCGACCAGCAGGCGGTCACCGACGCGGACGTCGTTGGCGAGGTCCTTGTAGGTGGTCGAGACCCGCTCGGCGGTGCCGTCGACGTCCTCGACGGTGATGCAGATCCGGGCGCCGGTGGGCCACTCGACCTTGCCCTCGGTGAAGGTGCCCAGGCGGATCTTCGGGCCCTGCAGGTCGGCGAGGACCGCGACGGCGCGGCCGACCTTGTTCGAGGCCTCCCGGACCAGGCGGTAGGCCTGCTCGTGGTCGGCGTGCTTGCCGTGGCTGAAGTTGAGCCGGGCGACGTCCATCCCGGACTCGACGAGGGCGGTGACCTGCTCCGGGGTGCCGGTCGCCGGCCCCAACGTGCAGACGATCTTGGCGCGGCGAGACATGCCCCTGAAACTAGTCGACCCCCCGGGGGGACACGCCGGACGGGTCGGCCGTGTCCCTCCGGGGGGTCGCAGTCGTCTGGGACGTCTGCGCAGGTCAGCGCAGCGGAACCGCCGTGGGCGTGACCGGGCGGGGCAGCATCGAGGCGCCGGTCAGCCAGGTGTCGACGGCGGCCGCGGCGGCCCGCCCCTCGGCGATCGCCCACACGATGAGCGACTGGCCACGGCCCATGTCACCGGCGACGAAGACGCCCGGCGCGGTGGACATGTAGTCGTCGTCGCGGGCGACCGCGCCCTTCTCGGTGACCGCGCAGCCCAGCTGCTCGACCAGCCCGGCGGTCTGCGGGCCGGTGTAACCGAGCGCCAGCAGCACCAGGTCGGCCGGGAGCACCCGCGTGGTGCCCTCGACGGACTCCCGGCGGCCGTTGACCAGCCGGACGTCGGAGACCTGGACGCCGGCGACCCGGCCGTCGTCGCCGGCGACGAACGCCTCGGTGTTGACGGCGAACAGCCGCTCGCCGCCCTCCTCGTGGGCCGGCGAGACCCGCAGGATCATCTCGTAGGTGGGCCACGGGTTGTCCTGCGGCCGGGTGCCGGGCGGGGCCGGCTTGTAGTCCAGCTGGGCCACCGACGCCGCGCCCTGCCGGTGGGCGGTGCCCAGGCAGTCCGCGCCGGTGTCCCCGCCACCGATGATCACCACGTGCTTGCCGTGGGCGTCGATCGCCGGGTGCTCGAGCTCGCCGAGCGCCTGCCGGTTGCCGTCGGGCAGGTACTCCATGGCGAAGTGCACGCCGGGCAGCTCCCGGCCGGGCAGCGGCAGGTCGCGGGCCACCGGGGTGCCGATCGCCAGCACGACCGCATCGAAGTCCGACCGCAGCTGCTCCACCGAGACGTCGTCCGGGCCCTCGCCGCCGACGTCGACCCCGACGACGAACCGGGTGCCCTCGGCGCGCATCTGGTCCAGCCGCCGGTCGAGGTGGCGCTTCTCCATCTTGAACTCGGGGATGCCGTAGCGGATCAGCCCGCCCACCCGGTCGTCGCGCTCGAAGACGGTGACCTCGTGCCCGGCCCGGGTCAGCTGCTGGGCGGCAGCGAGCCCCGCCGGCCCCGACCCGACGACGGCGACCTTCTTGCCGGTCAGCTCCGCCGGCGGCTGCGGGGTGACCCAGCCGTTGACGAAGGCCTGGTCGATGATCTCCCACTCGATCTGCTTGATCGTGACCGGTGAGTTCTCCAGGTTGAGCACGCAGGCGGCCTCGCACGGCGCCGGGCACAGCTTCCCGGTGAACTCCGGGAAGTTGTTCGTGGCGTGCAGCCGCTCGATCGCCTCCTGCCAGTCGTCCCGGCGGGCGAGGTCGTTCCACTCCGGGATGAGGTTGCCCAGCGGGCAACCGTGGTGGCAGAAGGGGATGCCGCAGTCCATGCAGCGCGCCGCCTGCTCGCGCAGTGCGGCGACGGGGAAGACGGCGTCCTCACCGGTGTCCCGGTTGAGGTACACCTCCTTCCAGTCCAGCAGCCGCAGGTCGACCGGCCGCCGCGGCGGCAGCTGCCGGTCGTACTTGAGGAAACCCGTCTGATCAACCACGTGCGGCCTCCATCACAGCTCGGTCCACGTCGTACCCGGCGGCCTCGGCGGCCCGCCGGGCCTCCAGGGCACGCCGGTAGTCACGCGGCATGATCACGCTGAACCGCTCGGACCACCGGCCCCAGTCGGCGAGCAGGGCGGCGGCCACCGTGGAGTCGGTCGCCTCCCGGTAGCGGGTGAGGACGTCGCGCAGCCACAGCGAGCTCTCGCCGTCCAGCTGCTCGACCTCCACCATCTCCGGGTTCACCCGGTGCCGGGCGAGGTCGAGCACGTAGCCGATCCCCCCGGACATGCCAGCGGCGATGTTGCGGCCGGTGGGGCCCAGGATGATCGCCGACCCGCCGGTCATGTACTCCAGCGCGTGGTCGCCCACGCCCTCGACGACCGCCAGCGCACCGGAGTTCCGTACGCAGAACCGCTCGCCGACCCGGCCGCGGAGGAACAGCTCCCCCCGGGTCGCGCCGTAGCCGATGACGTTGCCGGCGATGACGTTGTCCTCGGCGGCGAACGCGGACTCCGGCGCGGGACGCACCACGATCCGCCCCCCGGACAGGCCCTTGCCGACGTAGTCGTTGGCGTCGCCGAGCAGCGTCATGCTGATGCCCGGGGGCAGGAACGCGCCGAAGGACTGGCCCGCCGACCCGGTGAAGGTCAGGTCGATCGTGCCGTCGGGCAGCCCGGCGCCACCGAACCGGCGGGTCACCATCGACCCGAGCATGGTGCCGACGGTGCGGTTGACGTTGCGGACCGGCAGCTCCAGGTGCACCGGGCGGGCATCGAGCAACGCACCCTCGCACAGCTGGATCAGCGTCTGGTCCAGCGCGACGTCCAGGCCGTGGTCCTGGGTGGCCACCTGCCGGCGGGCCGCCCCTTCGGGCAGCTCCGGGACGGCGAGGATCGGGGACAGGTCGACCCCGGCGGCCTTCCAGTGGTCGACCGCCGGCGCGACCTCCAGCAGCTCGGCGTGACCGACCGCCTCGTCGAGGGAGCGGAAGCCCAGCTGCGCCAGGTGCTCGCGCACCTGCTCGGCGATGAACTCGAAGAAGGTGACCACGAACTCCGGCTTGCCGGTGAACCGCTTGCGCAGCTCGGGGTTCTGCGTGGCCACGCCCACCGGGCAGGTGTCCAGGTGGCAGACGCGCATCATCACGCAGCCCTCGACCACCAGCGGGGCGGTGGCGAAGCCGAACTCCTCCGCGCCCAGCAGCGCGGCCACGATCACGTCGCGACCGGTCTTCATCTGGCCGTCGACCTGCACCACGATCCGGTCGCGCAGCCCGTTGGCCAGCAGCGTCTGCTGGGTCTCGGCCAGGCCGATCTCCCACGGGGTGCCCGCGTGCTTGAGCGAGGTCAGCGGCGCGGCGCCCGTGCCGCCGTCGTGCCCGGAGACCAGGACGACGTCGGCCTTGGCCTTCGCGACCCCGGCCGCCACGGTGCCGATGCCGGTCTCGGAGACCAGCTTGACGTGGATCCGCGCCTCGTTGTTGGCGTTCTTGAGGTCGTGGATGAGCTGCTTGAGGTCCTCGATCGAGTAGATGTCGTGGTGCGGCGGCGGGCTGATCAGCCCCACGCCCGGCGTGGAGTGCCGGGTGCGCGCCACCCACGGGTAGACCTTGCTGCCGGGCAGCTGGCCACCCTCGCCGGGCTTGGCGCCCTGGGCCATCTTGATCTGGATGTCGTCGGCGTTGACCAGGTACTCGCTGGTCACCCCGAACCGCCCGCTGGCCACCTGCTTGATGGAGCTGCGGCGCAGGTCGCCGTCGGGGTCGGGGGTGAAGCGGTCGGGGTCCTCGCCGCCCTCCCCGGTGTTGGAGCGCCCGCCGAGCCGGTTCATCGCGATCGCCAGCGTCTCGTGCGCCTCGGCCGAGATGGAGCCGTAGCTCATCGCTCCGGTCTGGAAGCGCTTGACGATCTCGCTGACCGGTTCGACCTCCTCCAGCGGCACCGCCGGGCGGCCGGCGGCCTTGAACCGGAACAGCCCGCGCAGGGTCGCTGCCTCGGCCGACAGGCCGTCCACGGTGTCGGCGTACCGCTGGAAGACCTCGTACTGCCGGGAACGGGTGGCGTGCTGGAGGAGGAACACCGTCTCGGGGTTGAACAGGTGCACCTCGCCCTCGCGGCGCCACTGGTACTCCCCGCCGGTCTCCAGCCGCCGGTGGGCGCGCTCGGTCGGGTTGCTCGGGTAGGCCTTCCGGTGGCGCATCGCCACCTCCTCGGCGAGCACGTCGAGCCCGACGCCGTCGAGGGTGGCCGAAGTGCCGGTGAAGTAGTCGTCGACGAGGGCCTCGGACAGGCCGACGGTCTCGAAGATCTGCGCCATGGTGTACGAGCCGACGGTGCTGATGCCCATCTTGCTCATCACCTTGAGCACGCCCTTGCCCATGGCCTTGACCACGTTGCGCACGGCCTGCGCGGGCTCGATCCCGGTGAGCTGACCGGAGCGGATCAGGTCCTCGACGCTCTCGAAGGCCAGGTAGGGGTTGACCGCGGCCGCGCCGTAGCCCAGCAGCAGGGCCACGTGGTGCACCTCGCGGCAGTCACCGGACTCGACGACCAGGCCGACCTCCATCCGGGTGCGCTCGCGCACCAGGTGGTGGTGGACGGCGGCGGTCATCAGCAGCGACGGGATCGGCGCGCGGTTCTCGTCGCAGTCGCGGTCGGACAGCACGATGACCCGGGCGCCGGCGGCGATCGCCTTGCTCACCTTGGTGCGCAGCTCGGTGATCGCCTGGGCCAGGGCCGTGCCGCCGCCGTTGACGTCGAAGTGCCCGGTGATCCGCACCGCGGCGAACCCGGGCAGGTCGCCGTCGTCGTCGATGTGCAAGATCTTGGCCAGCTCGTCGTTGTCGATCACCGGGAACGGCAGGAACACCTGCCGGCAGGACGCCGGGGTCGCCGCGAGCAGGTTCTGCTCGGGGCCGAAGGTGCGCCCGAGGCTGGTGACCAGCTCCTCGCGGATCGCGTCCAGCGGCGGGTTGGTGACCTGCGCGAACAGCTGGGTGAAGTAGTCGAACAGCGAGCGCGAGCGGTCCGACAGCGAGGCGATCGGGGTGTCGGTGCCCATCGAGCCGATCGGCTCGGCGCCGCTGGCGGCCATCGGCTGCACCAGGATCCGCAGCTCCTCCTCGGTGTAGCCGAAGAGCAGCTGACGGCGGACGACCGACTCGTGGCTGGGCCGGGCACGGCGGCGCTCGGGCAGCTGGGGCAGGTGCACCAGGCCGGCGTGCAGCCAGTCGTCGTAGGGCTGCTCGCTCGCCAGCGCGCCCTTCACCTCCTCGTCCGAGACGATCCGGCCCGCGGCGGTGTCGACCAGGAACATCCGGCCCGGCTGCAGCCGGCCCTTGGCGACGACCTCCGAGGCCGGGATGTCCAGCACCCCGGCCTCACTGGCCAGCACGACCAGGTCGTCCTTGGTCCGCCACCAGCGGCCCGGGCGCAGGCCGTTGCGGTCGAGCACCGCCCCGATGAGCGTGCCGTCGGTGAAGGCCACGCAGGCCGGCCCGTCCCAGGGCTCCATGATCGAGGAGTGGAAGCGGTAGAACGCCCGGCGGGCCGCGTCCATCTCGGCGTGGTTCTCCCACGCCTCGGGGATCATCATCAGCACCGCGTGCGGCAGCGAGCGGCCGGACAGGTGCAGCAGCTCGAGCACCTCGTCGAAGGTCGCCGAGTCGCTGAAGTCGCTGGCCGTGACCGGGAAGATCCGCTCCAGGCCGAGTTCGCTGGCCGGGCCGGCCGGGCCGTCGAACAGCTCGGTCTCCAGCTTGGCCTCACGGGCGCGCATCCGGTTGCGGTTGCCCTTGATCGTGTTGATCTCACCGTTGTGCGCGATGAAGCGGAACGGGTGGGCCAGCGGCCAGCTCGGGAAGGTGTTGGTGGAGAACCGGCTGTGCACCAGGGCGATCGCCGACTCGTAGCGCTCGTCGCGCAGGTCGGGGAAGAACGCCGGCAGCTGGTCGGTGGTCAGCATCCCCTTGTAGGTGATGGTGCGCGCCGACAGCGAGGCGATGTAGCAGTTGGTGCCGGCGTCCCGGGCGGCCCGCTCGATGCGCTTGCGCAGCACGAACGAGCGCCGCTCCAGCCGGGTGACCCCGTGCGGGGCGGCCGTGCCGCCGAAGGCCTGGGCGTCGGCCCGCGCGCCGATCGTCTCGGCGACGAACAGCTGCGCGAAGTACGGCATGACCCGCCGCGCGGTGGGGCCGAGGTCGGCGCCGTCGGGGTCGACCGGCAGCTCGCGCCAGCCCAGGACGGTCAGCCCCTCCTGCGCGGCGAGCGCGGCGACCCCGTCGACGACGGTGGCCCGCTCGGCCTCGTCGGCCGGGAGGAAGGCGATGCCGACCGCGTACTCGCCCAGCGGCGGGAGGTCGAAGTCGACGCTGGCGCGCAGCAGCGCGTCGGGCACCTGGGTGAGGATGCCGGCGCCGTCACCGGAGTTCGGCTCGGAGCCGGCGGCGCCGCGGTGGTCGAGGTTGTGCAGGGCGGTCAGCCCGGCGGCCACGATCGACCGTGACCGGCGGCCGCGGGCGTCGGCCACGAAGGCCACGCCGCACGCGTCGTGCTCACGGGCCGGGTCGTAGAGGCCGGCGGCGGCGGGGAGCGCCGAGAAGGCCACCGGGGCATCGGTGCCGGCGGAGGTGCTGGGGGCGGCGAGGTCAGACATGTCACTCCCGTCGTCGGCTGGCCGCGACGCCCGGCCGGCGGAGCCGGTCCCGGGCGCGGTGCGGGGGGTCACGAGGACCCCGCCGGGTGGTCAGAGCGGGTGGGTGGTGCGGGGAGGAGCGATGCAGGGGGACCGGGGCGGTCCGACGGGTGGGGTCGCCCAGGCCGGGTGGACTCGGTTCGTCCGGACGGCCTGCGGACCCGCGGTCCCGCGGGCGGGTGTCCGCGGGGAGGTCGTGTGCGGGGCAGCGCTGGCCCGGTTCCGACGTCGCCGGCCGGCCCAGGATCACTGGTCGGCCGACAAGGAGCGTACACAGCGACGTCACCTGCGGGACATGTCGATCTGATGTCGCACATCTCTCTTCCGGCGACGCCGACGAGCTCCGCGAGACCGGTCAGCCGGGTGCCGGGCCCCGGGTCTCGTCCCCGCCGGCCCGGGTGGCCGTGGAGCCGGTCCCGGCCGCCGGCGGGGGGTCCTCCCCCACCGGGTCGCCGGTGGACGCGGAGGTGCTGTCGGCAGCCGGGGGGCCGGCGCTCGCCCCGGTCGCGTCGGCGGCCGAGGTGCCGCCGTCGGCCGCGCGGGCATCCCGGCCGCGGGTGATCACCTCGCGGGGGCGGCCGCGCTGCCAGATGAGGTAGGCCACCGCGAGCAGGCCCACGATGATCGAGGTGAAGACGTTGAGGCGCAGGCCCAGAAACTGCTGGGCGGTGTCGATGCGGAGCATCTCGATCCACAGCCGGCCGGCGCAGTAGGCCGCCACGTACAGGGCGAAGGCCCGGCCGTGGGACAGCCGGAACCGGCGGTCGGCCCAGACGACCAGCGCCGCGACGCCGAGGTTCCACAGCAGCTCGTAGAGGAAGGTCGGGTGGAAGGTGCCCAGCACCTCCGCCTGACCGTCGGGCCCGGTCAGGGCGCGGCCGACCGAGGGGTCCCAGCGGTGGATGGTGAGCGCCCAGGGCAGGTCGGTGGCCCGGCCGTAGAGCTCGTTGTTGAACCAGTTGCCCAGCCGGCCGACCGCCTGCGCGACGACGATGCCGGGGGCGATGGCGTCGGCGTAGGCGGGCAGCGGGATGCCCCGCCGGCGGCAGGCGATCCAGGCGCCGACACCGCCGAGGGCGATGGCACCCCAGATGCCGAGGCCGCCGTCCCAGATGGCGATCGCGCGCAGCGGGTCGCCGCCCTCGCCGAAGTAGGGCTGCGGCGTGGTGATCACGTGGTAGATCCGGCCGCCGACGATGCCGAACGGCACCGCCCAGACGGAGATGTCGAGGACGTCACCGGGTGCGCCGCCGCGGGCGACCCAGCGTCGCTCCGAGATCAGGACGGCCAGCACGATGCCGGCGATGATCGCCAGCGCGTAGCCGCGCAGCGGGAACGGCCCGATGTACCAGACCGCCTGGGTGGGGCTCGGGATCGCCGCGAGCACGCTCACGAGAGCACCACCGGGCGGCGGCGCACGCCCTCGGCCAGCTCGACCGACAGCCGCCGGACGCCCTCCGGGCCGCGGCCCTCGAGCAGCTCACGGACGTAGGCCGACCCGACGATGACGCCGTCGGCGAAGCCGGCGACCTCCGCGGCCTGGTCGGCGTCGGAGACGCCGAGGCCGACGCAGACCGGCAGCTCGGCGACCTCGCGGGTGCGGGCGACCAGCCGTTCGGCGGTGTCGCCCACCGTCGCCCGGGTACCGGTCACGCCCATCGTGGAGGCGGCGTAGACGAACCCGCGGGAGGCCGCGGCCGTGGTCGCCAGGCGGGCGTCGGTCGAGGACGGCGCGACCAGGAACACCCGGTCCAGACCCGTGCGGTCGGTGGCGGCGATCCAGGGGCCGGCCTCGTCGGGGATCAGGTCGGGGGTGATCGCCCCGGCTCCCCCGGCGGCGGCCAGGTCGTCGGCGAACCGGTCGACGCCGTAGCGCTCGATCGGGTTCCAGTAGCTCATCACGACCGGCACCGCACCGGCGTCGGCCACGGCCCGCGCGGCGCGGAGCACGTCGGCCATCCCCACCCCGGCCCGGACGGCGACGTCCACGGCCTGCTGGATGACCGGCCCGTCCATGCCCGGGTCGGAGTACGGGACGCCGATCTCGACGATGTCGGCGCCGCCCTCGACCGCGGCCACCATCGCCTCGATCGAGCCGTCGACGTCGGGGTAGCCCACCGGCAGGTACGCGATGAGCGCGGCCCGGGCCTCGGCCCGGGCGGCCGTGATGCGGTTGGCGAGCCTGCTCATGCCTGCTCCCCCGCGTCCTGCCCGGCGACGGCCTCCTGGTTGGCGACCGCGCCCTCGGTGGTGTGCTGGTCGGTGTCCATGCCGGGGCCGGGGTCGACCTCCTCGCGGTCGCCGAGCCCGAACCACTGGGAGGCGGTCTCGACGTCCTTGTCCCCGCGGCCGGAGAGGTTCACCAGCAGCACCGGCGGTTCCCCTCCCCGCCCACCGGCCCCCTGGGCCGCCAGCTCGCGGCCGACCTGCATCGCGCCGGCCAGGGCGTGCGCGGACTCGATCGCCGGGATGATCCCCTCGGTGCGGCACAACAGCGCGAAGGCCTCCATCGCCTGCGCGTCGGTGACCGGCCGGTACTCGGCCCGTCCGATGTCGTGCAGGTGGGAGTGCTCCGGCCCGACCCCCGGGTAGTCCAGGCCCGCCGAGATCGAGTGCGACTCGATGGTCTGGCCGTTCGCGTCCTGCAGCAGGTAGCTGCGGGCGCCGTGCAGCACCCCGGGGTCGCCCCCGGTGATGGAGGAGGCGTGCCGCCCGGTCTCCACGCCGTCGCCCCCGGCCTCCAGGCCGACCAGCCGCACGCCCTCGTCGGGCACGAAGGCGGTGAAGATGCCGATGGCGTTGGAGCCGCCGCCGACGCAGGCCAGCACGACGTCGGGCAGCCGGCCCAGCCGCTCGAGCAGCTGCCCGCGCGCCTCGTCGCCGATCACCCGCTGGAAGTCGCGGACCATCGCCGGGAAGGGGTGCGGGCCGGCGACGGTGCCGAAGACGTAGTTGGTGGTCTCCACGTTGGTGACCCAGTCGCGGAACGCCTCGTTGATGGCGTCCTTGAGGGTGCGCGAGCCGGTGGTCACCGGGACGACCTCGGCGCCGAGCAGCCGCATCCGGGCGACGTTCAGCGCCTGGCGCCGGGTGTCCTCCTCGCCCATGTAGATCGTGCAGGACAGCCCCATCAGCGCCGCGGCGGTGGCGGTGGCGACGCCGTGCTGGCCGGCGCCGGTCTCGGCGATGACCCGGCTCTTGCCGATCCGCTTGGTCAGCAGCGCCTGACCCAGCACGTTGTTGATCTTGTGCGATCCCGTGTGGTTGAGGTCCTCGCGCTTGAGCAGCACGGTGGCACCACCGCAGTGCTCGGCGAACTTCGGGACGGCGGTGACCGGGCTGGGCCGGCCGGTGTAGTCGTGCTGCAGCTCGGCGAACTCGGCGAGGAACGCGGGGTCGACCCGCATCGCCTCGTAGGCCTCGGTGAGCTCGTCGAGGGCGGCGATCAGCGCCTCGGGGACGAACCGGCCGCCGTAGGGACCGAAGTGCCCGGTCGCGTCCGGCCACTCCGGGCGCGCCGCGGCGTCGAGAGCACGAGTGCTGACGTCAGGGGCCGGAGGGTGCGCGGAGAGGGTCACGTGCCCAGCTTGACACGACAGGTGCGCGAACCGGGCGCGGGTCCCCGGGGCGGGTCAGCGGGTCGTGCGCGGGGTGGCCGGGTGGGAACCGGCGGTGACCAGGTCGGCGACCGCCTGCCGCGGGTCACCGGCGGTGACCAGGCCCTCGCCGACGAGCACCGCGTCGGCACCGGCCCCGGCGTAGCTGATCAGGTCGTGCGGCCCGCGGACGCCGGACTCGGCGATCTTGACCACCTCGCTGGGCAGCCCGGGGGCGATCCGCTCGAAGGTGGAGCGGTCGACCGACAGCGTGGTCAGGTCGCGGGCGTTGACCCCGATGACCGAGGCGCCGGCGGCGAGCGCGCGGTCGGCCTCGGCCTCGCTGTGCACCTCGACCAGCGCCGTCATGCCCAGCGACTCGATCCGCTCCAGCAGGCCGGTCAGCACCGGCTGCTCCAGCGCCGCGACGATCAGCAGCACCAGGTCGGCGCCGTGGGCACGGGCCTCGTGCACCTGGTAGCTGCTGACCACGAAGTCCTTGTTGAGCACCGGGACGTCGACGGCGGCGCGGACCGCGGCCAGGTCGGCGTGCGAGCCCCCGAACTGACGCCCCTCGGTGAGCACGCTGATCACCCGGGCGCCGCCGGCGGCGTACTGGGCGGCCAGCGCCGCCGGGTCGGTGATCTGGGCGAGCGCACCCTTGGAGGGGCTCTTGCGCTTCACCTCGGCGATCACCCCGACCCCGGGTGCGCGCAGCGCCGCGAGGGCGTCCAGCGCCGGGCGGGCGTCGCGGGCGGCGGCCTGCACCTCCGGGAGCGGAACGGCGGCCTGCCGCGCGGCGACGTCCTCACGGACGCCCGCCACGATGTCGTCGAGGACGCTCATGACCCCTCCTCGCAACCCCACATCGTCTGCCACGGACCGCATCCCCACCACTCGGAGTCGGTGAGATCACTGTAGAGGCGGCGCTGAGGGGCTCCGATCCGGGGGCTGCCTGCCGTGCCGGAGCGGCCCCGGTGTAGAAGGAGGACCCCGGCCTCCTCACCCCTCGCGAGCTCGGGGCGGGCCTCGGGCCGGGGCCCGAGGGGCGCCGGGTTCCTCACTCCGTCGGGTCCTCGCCCCGGTCCAGCGCCTTCCAGGCCGCCTGGTGGCGGTCCTCGTCGGTCACCGGGCGGGCCGTCGCCGCCGGTGGCGCACCCGGTGCCGTGCGCTCGTACCGCCGGCCCATCCCCGGCCAGCTCCTCCCGCGCAGCACCACGAGCACCCCGACCAGGAGGGCCAGGACGCCCGCGGCGACGGTGACCGCCGGCCAGCCGGCCGCCACGTCGACGGTGACCGGGCCCCCTCCCTGGCCGACCGCGGGCAGCTCGGTCGAGGCCTCCTCGAGCCCACCGCCCAGCGCCCGGACGCCGGACCAGGCCAGCGCACCCCCGGCGGCGGCGACGAGCAGGCCGACGACCGCACGGGCCACACCGCGGACGGCGATCACCGCCACGGCGGCGGCGAGCAGCAGCAGCCCGCAGGCGGCGACCAGCGGGGCGGCGTCGGAGCCGGTGAGGACGGCGGCCACGGGCGGCAGCGGCGGCTCCCGGACGATCGTGACGTCGGCCCACGGCTGCCCGGACGCCGAGAGCGCCAGCCCGCCGGCCAGCGCGCTGCCGAGCACCGCGACCGTGAGCTCCCGCCGCGCCCCGGAGGTGCTGTTCACGGGAGCTCCCGCAGCCCCTCCGCCGTCGCGATCGCCGAGAGCACCGCGCGCGCCTTGTGCCGGGTCTCGGCCTCCTCGGTGGCCGGGTCGCTGTCGGCGACGATCCCGGCGCCGGCCTGCACGTAGGCGCGGCCGTCGTGCAGCACGGCGGTGCGGATGGCGATCGCCATGTCCATGTCGCCGCTGGCGTCGACGTAGCCGACGGTGCCCGCGTACAGCGCCCGCCGGGTCGGTTCCAGGGACTCGATGACCTCCATCGCCCGCGGCTTGGGCGCCCCCGAGACGGTGCCGGCGGGGAAGGTCGCGTCGAAGACGTCGAGGGCGTCGCGGCCCGGGGACACCTGCCCGGCGACGGTCGAGACCAGGTGCATGACGTGGCTGTAGCGCTCCACCCGCATGAAGTCCGCCACCTCCACCGAGCCGGGCACGCACACCCGGCCGAGGTCGTTGCGGGCCAGGTCGACCAGCATGACGTGCTCGGCGCGCTCCTTGGGGTCGGCGAGGAGCTCCTCGGTGAGCCGCACGTCGTCCTCTGGCGTCGCGCCGCGGGGCCGGGTGCCGGCCGGCGGGTGCACCACGGCCCGCTCGCCCGTCACCGTCACCAGCGCCTCCGGTGAGGAGCCGACGACGTCGAACGGCGACTCGCGGCCGGCGAAGCGCAGCAGGTACATGTACGGCGAGGGGTTGCTGGCCCGCAGCACCCGGTACAGGGCCAGCGCGTCGACGTCGGTGGCCAGCTCGAAGCGCTGGGCGAGGACGGTCTGGAACACGTCACCGGCCCGCACGTGCTCCCGCACCCGCTCCACGCCGGCCTCGTACTCCCCCGGGGCCATGTTGCTGCTGACCGGCGGGGCGTCGGCGGTGGTGAGCGTCGCGACCGACGGCGGCACCGCCGAGGTCAGGTCCGCGGCCATCGCGTCGAGCCGGGCGACGGCGTCGTCGTGGGCGTCCGGTCCGGCGGCCAGCGCGTTCGCGATGAGCAGCACCGTGCCGTCGGTGTGGTCGAGCACGGCGAGGTCGGTGACCAGCATCAGCGCGAGCTCGGGCATGCCGAGGTCGTCGGTGCTGGTCTCCGGCAGCCGCTCCAGCCGGCGGACGACGTCGTAGCCGAGGTAGCCGACCAGGCCACCGGTGAGCGGCGGCAAGCCCTGCCGGTCGGCGGTGGAGCTGCGTGGCGAGCGGAGCCGCCGGGCCAGCGTGCGGACGGCGGCCAGCGGGTCGGCGGGCAGGTCGTCGGTGAGCCCGGGCAGCGGGTCGCCCACCCACGTCGTGGCGCCGTCGCGCTCGGTCAGCGTGCCGGCGCTGCGCACCCCGACGAAGCTGTACCGGGACCACTGCTTGCCCTGCTCGGCCGACTCCAGCAGCACCGTGCCGGGCCGGTTGCGGGCCAGCTTCCGGTACAGGCCGACGGCGGTCTCCCCGTCGGCCAGCAGCCGGCGGGTGACCGGGATGACGGCAGCGTCCAGCGCCGCGAACTCGTCCCGCGTCGGCGTCGTCTCACCCAGCCGCATGCTGCGCCTCCGCTCCGGTGACCTCCAGCGGACGGTGGAAGCAGCTGCGCTCGCCGGTGTGGCAGGCGGGCCCCTCCTGGTCGACCAGGAGCAGGAGCGCGTCGCCGTCGCAGTCCAGCCGGACCTCGCGCACCCACTGCCGGTGGCCCGACGTCTCGCCCTTGACCCAGTACTCCTGCCGGCTGCGCGACCAGTAGGTGGCCCGGCCGGTGGTCAGCGTGCGGCGCAGCGCCTCGTCGTCCATCCAGGCGACCATGAGCACCTCGGCGGTGTCGTGCTGCTGGACGACGGCGGCGACCAGGCCGGCGGGGTCGCGGCGGAGCAGATCGGCGACCGCCGGGTCGAGCCGGGGACCGGAGGGGGCGGACATGCCGTTGATCGTCCCACCCGTCCGCGAGCGCGCCGTCAGCCCCTGCGCATCAGCCTTCGCGACTCGCGGCCGCCCGCTGCCAGGCGACCGCGTCGGGGAGGACGGTGAGCCCGGCGGCAGCGAGGCCGAGCGCGCCGTAGACCACCGGCAGCACCACCACGGCCTCACCGATCGGCGCGGTGGTGCTGGTCAGCACCACCACCCAGTAGACCGAGAGGCACAGCTGGCCGGCAGCCGCCGCCCACAGCCACTCCCGGCGTCCGCCGGACAGCGCGGTCAGCCCGCCGACCACGAAGAGCGCGACGACGAGGAGCTGCACCAGGGCGATCCACGGCCCGATGCCGGCCGAGGGCCCGCGGGTGACCGCCAGCAGCGCGCTGAACGCCATCGCGTAGACGGTGCCGACGAGGGTGAGCAGCGCCGAGCCGAAGGCGAGCACCGCCGCGCCGACGACGACGCCGGGACGGCGGGGTCCGCGGGCGAACGGCGGCGCGTACCCGCCCCAGCCCCAGCCGGGGGGCGGCTGCTGACCGGGGTGCGGCGGCGCGCCCCACTGCGGCGGCGCCTGTGGAGCGCCCCACTGCGGCGGCCCCCACGGCTGCGGCGGCCCCCACTGCTGCGGCGGCCCCCACGGCTGCTGGTCCCACGGCTGCCCGGTGGGCGGCGGCCCACCGTAGGGCGACGGGCCGTGGGGCGGCTGCCCGGGCGGGGGGACGGCGTCCCAGTCCGGAGAGCTCACAGGCTCGCCGCCAGCGCCCGGCCGGCGACCCGGCCGGAGAACAGGCAGCCGCCCAGGAAGGTGCCCTCCAGCGACCGGTAGCCGTGCATCCCACCCCCGCCGAAGCCGGCGACCTCCCCGGCCGCGTACAGGCCGGGGAACGGCTCGCCGTCGGCACGCAGCACCCGCCCGGAGAGATCGGTCTCCAGCCCGCCCAGGGTCTTGCGGGTGAGCAGGTTGAGCCGGACGGCGATCAGCGGGCCGGCGTCGGGGTCGAGCAGCCGGTGCGGGGCCGCGACCCGGATCAGCTTGTCGCCGAGAAAGGAACGGGCCTGGCGGATGGCGGTGACCTGGGCGTCCTTGGTGAACCGGTTGGCGACCTCCCGGTCGCGGGCGACGACCTCCCGCTCGACGGTCGCCAGGTCGACGTGCGGGGTGTCGCCGGTGAGCCGGTTCATCCCGGCGACCAGCTGCGGCAGCGTGGGGGCGACGACGAAGTCCTCGCCGCGGTCCAGGAAGGCCTGCACCGGCGCGGCGGCGCCGCTGCGCACCCGGGTGAGCAGCAGCTTCAGGTCCTTGCCGGTGAGATCGGGGTTCTGCTCGGAGCCGGAGAGGGTGAACTCCTTCTCGATGATCTTCCGGGTGAGCAGGAACCAGGTGTGCTCGTGGCCGGTCGTGCCGATGTGCGCGAGCGTGCCCAGGGTGTCGAAGCCGGGGAACAGCGGCACCGGCAGCCGGGTGCCGGTGGCGTCCAGCCACAGCGAGGAGGGGCCGGGGAGGATCCGGATGCCGTGCCGCTCCCAGACGGGCGAGTGGTTGGCGATCCCCTCGGTGTAGTGCCACATCCGGTCGGGGTTGATCACGTTGCCGCCGGCCGCCTCGGTGACCTGCAGCATCCGGCCGTCGACGTGCGCCGGGACGCCGGAGAGCAGCCGCCGCGGTGCCGGGCCGAGCCGGGCCGGCCAGTTGCGCCGGACCAGCTCGTGGTTGGCGCCGATGCCGCCGGCGGCGACGACGACGGCCTGCGCGGAGAGGTCGAACTCCCCGACCTCGGCCCGCGAGCTGGCCACCCCGCGGGCGACGTCGCTCGGCTCGAGCACCGCGCCCCGGACGCCGGTGACCGCGCCGTCGGTGACGACCAGCCCGTCGACCCGGTGCCGGTGGCGGACGTCGACCAGCCCGCGGGCGGCGGCGTCGGCGACCCGTCGTGCGAAGGGGGCGACGAGCCCGGGGCCGGTGCCCCAGGTGACGTGGAAGCGGGGCACCGAGTTGCCGTGGCCGGTGGCGGTGTAGCCGCCGCGCTCGGCCCAGCCGACCACCGGGAAGAAGCGCACGCCCAGGCCGTGGAGCCAGGCCCGCTTCTCCCCTGCGGCGAACTGCAGGTAGGCCTCGGCCCACTGCCGCGGCCAGTGGTCCTCGGCGCGGTCGAACCCGGCGGTGCCGAACCAGTCCTGCCGGGCGAGCTCCAGGGAGTCGCGCACCCGCAGCCGGCGCTGCTCGGGGGTGTCGACGAGGAACAGCCCGCCGAAGGACCAGTGCGCCTGCCCGCCCAGCGACGCCGCGGGCTCCTGGTCCAGCAGGAGCACCCGCTTGCCGGCCTCGGCCAGCTCGGCGGTGGCGACCAGTCCGGCCAGCCCCGCCCCCACCACGATGACGTCAGCGTCGGTGCTCACCACCGCGACGGTAGCGGGCGCGCGGCGCGGAGGGCGCCCGACGACCCGCACGGGCCCACTCCCGCACCGGCTGCTGCGCGGCGAGCACCAGCCCACCCAGCGGCCCGACGGCCAGCAGCAGCGGCGTCCACACCGCCGAGCCGCCGCCGAGGACCCCGAAGAACGCCGTGAGCAGCAGCAGCCCGACGATCGGCAGTGCGCAGGCGATCACGAGCACCAGCCAGCCGGGCAGGCGTCCCAGGCCGGTGCCGCGCCAGACCAGCACGGCCCCGAGGACGGCGAGGGCGGCGAGCGCGACCGGCACCAGCAGGTACCAGCCCCAGCCGGGGTCGGCGTCCCACAGCAGCCAGCCCAGCCAGGCGTCCTCGACGGCGACGAGCAGGCCGAACACCGCCGCGAACGGTGCGGCCTGCGGCCGGGTGGGTGCGACGGGCGCGACGGTGAAGCCACGGCCGACCGGCCGGCGAGGCTGGGGCTGACGGGAGCGGGCCTGCGGCCGGGACGACGGCATGCCCGGAGGGCAGGACGACCCCCTGACGCTCAGCTGGGCAGCGGCTGGACGGCGGCTGCCGGTTCCGGCTGGCGTCCGGAGCTGCGCCGCCAGGAGGCGTGCAGCCGGGCGTAGGGCCCCTCGGCGTCGACCAGCTCGGCGTGCGTGCCGCGCTGCACGACCCGGCCGGCGTCGACGACGAGCACCTCGTCGGCGCGCTCCGCGGTGGACAGCCGGTGGGCGATGGTCAGCGTCGTCCGCCCGTCGGTGAGCGCGTCCAGGGCCCGGGTCAGCCGCATCTCGGTGGCCGGGTCGACGGCGCTGGTCGCCTCGTCGAGCACCAGCAGGTCGGGGTCGGCGACGTAGGCGCGGGCGACGGCGACCAGCTGCCGCTCCCCCGCGCTGAGGGACTCCCCGCGCTGGCCGACCGGGGTGGCCACACCGTCGGGCAGGCCGGCCACCCAGTCGCCCAGGCCGAGCTCGTCGAAGGCGGCGGCGACCTGGGCGTCGGTCCTGCCGGGCCGGCCGTAGCGGACGTTGTCGGCCACCGTGGCGTCGAAGAGGAAGCCGTCCTGGGGCACCATCACCACCCGCTGGCGCAGCGAGGCGAAGGCGACCTCGTCCAGCGGGACCCCGCCGACCAGCACGCGTCCCTCCGTGGGGTCCATCAGCCGGGTGACCAGCTTGGCGAAGGTGGTCTTGCCCGAGCCGGTCTCCCCGACGATCGCCACCCGGGTGCGCGCGGCGATGGTGAGGTCGACGTCGTCGAGGGCCTTGGCGCCGCCGGCGGCGTAGGCGAACGAGACGTGCTCGAACCGCACGTCCAGGGAGCCGGGGGGCAGTGACCGCCCGCCCTCGGGGTCGCGGACGTCGGGCTCGGTGTCCAGCACGTCGAGCACCCGGCGGAACCCGGCGACGGCGTTCTGCGCCTCGTTGAGCACCTCGCTGGCGGTCTGCACCGGCGCCACGAAGAGGGTGACCAGGAAGAGGAAGGCGACCAGGGTGCCGGCGCTGATGTCCCCGGCGATGCCGAGCAGCACGCCGACCACCACGACCGCGGCGTTGGCGATCGCGGCGACGAGCTCGCCGCTGACGTAGACGCCGGCGGTCACCTTCTGCGCGTCGACGGAGGCGCGGTAGTGCCGGTCGATGGCGCGGTCGATGCGGGCCGCCGTCCGGGCCCGGATGCCGTAGGCGCGCACCGTGGGAGCGCCGACGACGGACTCCCCGACGGCGGCCAGCACGTCCCCGACCCGCTCGCGCACGACGCCGTAGACCGCGGCCAGCCGCCGGGCGAACCACTTCACCGCGATCGCCAGCGGCACGAAGCAGGCCAGCACCAGCAGGGTGAGCTGCCAGGAGTAGACCGCCATCACCACGGTGGCGACGACGAGCTGGCCGATGCTGACCAGGCCGAGGACACCGCCCCACTGCATGAACACCGAGAGCTGGTCGACGTCGCTGGTGACCCGGGAGACCAGCGACCCGCGCCGCTGACCCTGCTGGTGCAGCACCGACAGGTCGTGGACGTGCCGGAAGGCGCGCACCCGCAGCCCGGCGAGCGCGGTCTCGGTGGTGCGGAACAGCCGCACGTTCATCCGGTAGACCGCGACACCGGTGACGACCACGACGACCGCGGAGACGAGCACCAGCTCCCGGACCAGCGGGATGTCCGGGCCACCGGGCGCGCCCAGCCCGCGGTCGAGCACCTGCTGGACGGCGATCGGCACGACCACCCGGCCGCCGGTGGCGATCAGCGCGAGCAGGAAGGTGACCGGCAGGCCCTGGCGGAACTCCGGCATCATCCGCAGGCCCCGGCGGAGGGTGGCGGTGGCGCTCTCCGGCCGGCGGTCGGCGGCGAGGACGACATCGCCGTCCCCGGGAGTCTCCATCGTGCTCACGCCTGCGCCTCCGCGGGTGTGCGATCGGCCGCTGGGCCGTCGGGCTCCTGGTAGGCGCGGACGAGGCGCGCGTAGCCGGGCACCTGCGCGAGCAGTTCGGCGTGGCTGCCGCGGGCGACCAGCCGCCCGCGCTCCAGCCAGACCACCTCGTCGGCGAGGGCGATGGTGGCCTGCCGGTAGGCGACGACGACGACCGTGGCCGGGCGGTCGGCGGCCCGCAGGGCGTCGAGGATGCGGGCCTCCACGGCGGGGTCGACGGCGCTGGTGGCGTCGTCGAGCACGAGCAGCCGGGGCCGGCGGACGACGGCGCGGGCCAGGGCGAGGCGCTGGCGCTGGCCGCCGGAGAGGCTGGCGCCGCGCTCCCCGACCCGGGTGTCCAGGCCGTTCGGGAGCCGGGCGACGAAGTCGTCGGCCGCGGCGATCCGGAGCGCCTCGTGCACCTGCGCGTCGGTGAAGTCGCCGCCCAGGGTGATGTTGTCGCGCACGGTGTCGTCGAAGAGGAAGGTCGACTGGGCCACGAAGGCGACCTGGTCGCTGACCTCGCCCTCGCGCAGGGTGCGCAGGTCGACGTCGTCGAGCAGCACGTCCCCGCGCTGCGGGTCGACCAGGCGCACGAGCAGCCCGGCGAGGGTCGACTTGCCCGCGCCGGTGGGCCCGACGACGGCGAGGGTGCGGCCGGCGGGCACGTCGAAGGTGACGCCGTCCAGCGTCGGCCGGGTGGCGCCCGCGTAGCCGAAGCCGACCTCCCGCAGGCCGACGGCGGCGCCCCGGTCGCCGCCGGGGGCGGCGTCCGGGCCGTGCGGGATCTCGCCGGTGGCCTCCAGGACCGGGGTGACCCGGTCCCAGCCGGCCAGCGCGCGCGGCAGGTCGGCCAGCACCCAGCCGATGGCGCGGATCGGCAGCGCCAGCTGGGTGAAGAGGTAGGCGATGGAGACCAGGTCACCGGCGCCGGTGGCACCGGCGGCGACGCGCTCGGCGCCCACCAGCAGCACGGCGAGGGTGCCCAGGTTCGGCAGGGCCTCCATCAGCGGGTCGAACAGGCCGCGGACCCGGCCGACGGCGACCAGGCTGTCCCGGAGCTCGTCGGCCCGGGAGGCGAAGCGCGCGGTCTCGTCGGCCTCCCGGCCGAGGGTCTTCACCACCAGGGCGGCGTCGAAGCTCTCGTGGGCGATCTCGCTGACCTCGGCGCGCAGCTGCTGGGCGCGGGCCATCCGGGGGCTCATCACCTGGCTGTAGACGGCGTTGATCACGAAGACCAGCGGGAACACGACGAAACCGACCACCGCCAGCAGCGGGTCGGTGAGCACCAGCGCGGCGATGGTGATCGCGATCATGACCAGCGCGCCGCAGGCGAAGGGCAGCGGGGCGACGAAGAACCAGGCGGCCTCGACGTCGGAGTTGGCGTTGGACAGCAGCTGGCCGGTGGGGTGGCGCTGGTGCCAGGACAACGGCAGCCGCAGGTACTGGCCGGTGACGCGCCGGCGGTACTCGGCCTGCAGCCGGTAGCTCATGATCCCGGCGAAGAGCCGGCGGCCGAGGATGCCGACGATCTTCAGCAGGGCGACGACGACGATCGCCAGCGCGGCCAGGGAGAGGGCACCGGCGGTGGTGTCGCCCTCGTCGAAGGCGGGGAGCAGCACCCGCTCGGTGATCCCGCCGACCACGTAGGCGCTGGCGACGGTCATCGCGCCGTAGAGGCTGCTGCCCAGCACGGCGAGGACGAAGATCCCCGGCTGCCCGGCGACGGCGCGCCCGATGTGACGGACCCCGCGGCGGACCACGGCGTCTCTGCGGCGCGGCACGGGGCCTCCAGTCGGTGGTGCGGGCGGTGTCCGCAGCGTACCCGGGTTGCTTACCCGCCCTAATCGATTGCCGGGCCCCGCCGTCTCGTTCCGGGCCCGGCCGTCTCGTTCCGGGCCCGGCCGTCTCGTTCCGGGCCCCGCCCGGGGCGGAGCTGGCATAGCCTCGGGGGGTGCCTCCTCCCGCCGAGCCCGTGTCCCGGTCGGAGCGAACGGCGCTGGCGGACCTGCTGGAGGAACTGGGGCCCGACCAGCCGACCCGGTGCGCCGGGTGGACCACCCGCGACCTCGCCGCGCACCTGGTGGTGCGCGACCGCCGCCCGGACTCGATGCCCGGGTTGGTCGTCGGTGGGCCGTTCGCGACGTGGACCCAGCGCGTGCAGCAGCGGACCGGCGCCGCCCGCGACTGGCCCGAGCTGGTGGCCGCGCTCCGTGCCGGACCACCGAGGTGGCTGCCGGGATCCTGGCCGGTGGCGGACCGGCTGCTGAACACCACGGAGCTGGTGATCCACCACGAGGACGTGCGGCGCGCCCAGCCGGACTGGTCGCCGCGGGACCTGCCCCGTGAGGTGCAGGACCAGCTGTGGAAGGCCGTGCCGTTCCTGGCCCGGGGCCGGGAGGCGGCTCGTACCGAGGGTGGGGTGATGGTGCGCCGCAGCGACGTCCCCGACGGCGCCCCGGGCAGCGAGCGCCGGCTGCGCAAGGGCACCCCGACCACGACCGTGGTGGGCGCCCCGCTCGAGGTGCTGCTCTGGGTGAGCGGCCGCCAGGACGTCGCCTGCGTGGACCTGACCGTCGAGTGACCGCCACGGGCGTCGGGGTAAGCCCGGCCGAGCGGACCCGGCGGAGCACTGTGCACTGATGGCGCACCCCGGCGGCGGAACCAGCTCTCAGCGCACAGTGCTCGCGGGGTGCGTCGGCGCGCCCCGCGCAGGACGGATCAGCGCAGCGGGTGGTCGGTCTCCTGGCGGATCGGTGCCCCGGCGGCGGCCAGACCGGCCTTGACGTCGCCCACCCGCAGCTGCCCGAAGTGGAAGACGCTCGCGGCGAGCACCGCGTCGGCGCCGGCCTCGACCGCGGGTGGGAAGTGGTCGACCGCCCCCGCTCCCCCGCTGGCGATCAGCGGCACGGTGACCTCGCGGCGCACCGCGCGGATCAGCTCGGTGTCGAAGCCGGCCCGGGTGCCGTCGGCGTCCATCGAGTTCAGCAGCACCTCGCCGACGCCCAGCCGCGCGGCCTGCACGACCCACTCGACGGCGTCCCGGCCGGTGCCCCGGCGGCCGCCGTGCGTGGTGATCTCGAAGCCCGAGTCGGTGGCCGCGCCGTCGCGCACCCGGCGGGCGTCCAGCGAGAGCACCAGCACCTGGTTGCCGAACCGGTCGGCGATCTCGGCGATCAGCTCCGGCCGCGCGACCGCGGCGGTGTTCACCGCGACCTTGTCGGCGCCGGCGCGCAGCAGCTTGTCGACGTCGCCGACGCTGCGCACTCCCCCACCGACGGTGAGCGGGATGAAGACGCTCTCCGCGGTGCGCCGGACCACGTCGTAGGTGGTCTCGCGGTCACCGGAGCTGGCGGTGATGTCCAGGAAGGTCAGCTCGTCGGCGCCCTCGGCGTCGTAGACCCGGGCCATCTCCACCGGGTCACCGGCGTCGACGAGGTCGACGAAGTTCACGCCCTTGACCACCCGGCCGGCGTCGACGTCCAGGCACGGGATCACGCGGACTGCGAGGCTCACGCCGGACCCCGCACCGCAGCGCCCCGAACCGCGTCGGCCTCGATCTCCACCAGCATCGCCGGGTCGATGAGGGCAGCCACCTGCACCATCGCGGTGGCCGGCCGGACCAGGCCGAAGAACTCCCCGTGCACCCGCCCGACCTCCTCCCAGCGGCTGATGTCGGTGACGTACATCCGGGTGCGCACGACGTCGCCGAGGGCGAAGCCGGCCTCGTCCAGCGCCCGCTGGATCCCACCGAGGGCCACCCGGGTCTGCCCCGCGGCGTCCCCGGGGTGCGCCACGACGCCGTCGACGGTCGCCGTCGTCCCGCTCACCCAGGCGGTGTCGCCCGCGACGACGACCCGGCTGTAACCGACCACGTCCTCCCAGGGCGCACCGGAACCGATCCGCAGGGCGCTCACTCGACGGTCACCGCGAGCGCCTCGGGCAGGGTGAACGCACCGGCGTACAGCGCCTTGCCGACGATCGCGCCCTCCACGCCCACCTCGGTCAGGCCGGCGAGGGCCCGGACGTCGTCGAGGGAGCTGACGCCGCCGGAGGCGATCACCGGGCGCGGGGTGGCCGCGCAGACCTCGCGCAGCAGGTCGAGGTTCGGGCCGCGCAGGGTGCCGTCCTTGGTGATGTCGGTGACGACGTAGCGGGCGCAGCCCTCCTCGTCGAGCCGGGCGAGGGTCTCGTACAGCTCGCCGCCCTCCTTGGTCCAGCCGCGGGCGGCCAGCCGGGTGCCGCGCACGTCGAGCCCGACGGCGATCCGGTCGCCGTGCTCGGCGATGGCCCGGGCGCACCACTCCGGCGACTCCAGCGCCGCGGTGCCCAGGTTGACCCGCCGGCAGCCGGTGGCCAGCGCCGCAGCCAGCGACTCGTCGTCCCGGATGCCCCCGGACAGCTCGACGTCGACGTCGAGCTCACCGACCACGCGGGCGAGCAGCTCGCGGTTCGACCCGCGCCCGAACGCGGCGTCCAGGTCGACCAGGTGCACCCACTCGGCCCCGTCGCGCTGCCAGGCCAGCGCGGCCTCCAGGGGGTCGCCGTAGGAGGTCTCGCTGCCGGCCTCCCCCTGGACCAGACGGACGGCGAGGCCGTCGGCGACGTCGACGGCGGGGAGCAGCTGCAGCTTCGGCACGGGTCCAGCCTAGGGAACACCGCCGACGGTCCTGTCGGACCGCTGCGGCAGGGTGTCCGCATGGAGTTCAGGGACGTCGTCCGGCGCCGCCGCATGGTGCGCGACTACGACCCCGACCGGCCGGTGCCGCCGGAGGTGCGCGACCGGTTGCTCGACCACGCGATCCGGGCGCCCTCGGCCGGGTTCAGCCAGGGCTGGGCGTTCCTCGTGCTGGAGACCGCCGAGGAGCGCGACCGGTTCTGGACCGCCACCACCGACGCCGGCACCCCCGACGGCTGGCTGACCCGGATGCGCCGGGCGCCGCTGCTGATCGTGCCGTTCTCGTCGAGGGAGGTGTACCTGGACCGCTACGCCGAGCCGGACAAGGGCTGGACCGACCGGGACGAGGCCCGCTGGCCCGTGCCGTACTGGCACGTCGACGCCGGCATGGCGTCGCTGCTGATGCTGCTCACCGCGGTCGACGAGGGCCTGGGCGCCTGCTTCTTCGGGGTGCCACCGGAGCGGGTCACCGGCCTGCGCGCCGCGTTCGGCGTGCCCGACTCCCACGCCCCGGTCGGGTGCCTGTCGATCGGTTACCCGGGCGGAGAGGACCGGCGGTCACCGTCACTCAGGCGGGGGCGCCGGGGCCTGGACGAGGTCGTGCACCGCGGCAGCTGGTGACTGGTTGACTCCTCCCGTGGCTGACGAGCAGACCGAGTCCCGCGCCGTGCTGGTCACCGGCGCCTCCCGCGGCATCGGCCGCGCCATCGCGCTGGCCTTCGCCGCCCGGGGCGACCGGGTGGCGGTGCACTGGGGCGGTTCCCGGGAGCGCGCCGAGCAGGTGCTGGCCGAGCTGCCCGGCGAGGGGCACGTGCTGGTCCAGGCCGACCTCACCGACCCGGACGCCGTCGGGCGGATGGTCGACGAGGCCGCCGCGGCGCTCGGCGGGCTCCACGTGCTGGTGAACAACGCCGGTGTCTTCACCGCGCACCCGCCGCTGGAGACCGGCTACGGCGAGTGGCAGGCCGCCTGGCAGCACACCCTGGCCGTGAACCTGGTCGGCCCGGCCAACGCCACCTTCCGGGCGGTGCCGCACCTGATCGCCGCCGGCGGTGGCGCGGTGGTCAACGTCTCCAGCCGGGGTGCGTTCCGCGGCGAGCCGAACAACCCCGCCTACGGGGCGAGCAAGGCCGGGCTCAACGCCTTCGGCCAGTCGATGGCGCTCGCGCTCGCCCCGCACGGCATCTCGGTGGGCACCGTGGCCCCCGGCTTCGTGCAGACCGAGATGGCCCGTGAGGTGCTCGACGGTCCGGGTGGGGACGCGGTGCGCGCCCAGTCGCCCTACGGCCGGGTCGCCCGGCCGGAGGAGGTCGCGTCCGCGGTGCTGTGGCTGGCCTCCCCCGGCGCCCGGTTCTCCACCGGCACGATCATCGACGTCAACGGCGCCTCCTACCTGCGCAGCTGACCGCGAGCAGATCCGGCCGGCCGGCGGCTACGGTCGCTGAGTGGCCGACGAGCTGTGGCGGGCGTACGACCGGATGGCCGACGAGTTCCGCGCCGCCGCCGAGGACAACGCCTACAACGCGCACTACGACCGGCCGGCGGTGCTCGATCTGGTGGGGGAGGTCGCCGGCCGACGGGTGCTGGACGCCGCATGCGGCCCCGGTCTCTACACCGAGGCGCTCCTGGAACGAGGCGCCGAGGTCCTCGGATTCGACGCCAGCGCCGCGATGGTCGAGCTCGCGCAGGCACGGGTCGGGAACCGCGCCCGCATCGACCTGGCCCGGCTGGATCAGCCGCTGCCCTACCTCGACGACCACGTCGACCTGGTGGTCTGCGCGCTGGCCATCCACCACGTCGCGGATCGACGTGCGGCCCTGGCCGAGTTCCATCGAGTGCTGCGCCCCGGAGGCGCCGCCGTCGTCTCCACCCAGCACCCGACCACCGACTGGCTCCGCAAGGGCGGCTCCTACTTCGACCGAGCGCTGGAGTCCGACACCTGGTCATTCCCCTCGGGGCAGCACGAGGTGCACTTCTGGCGCGAGCCCCTGTCCGACCTCTGCACGGCGGCGACGGACGCGGGTTTCGTCATCCAGCGGCTCGTCGAACCAAGGCCGCCGGAGTCCATGCGCCGGCGATGGCCGGAGCAACACGAGAAGCTCTCCCGCCGACCAGGGTTCCTCGTCCTCCGCCTGCTGGCGCTGCCCTGAGCACCGGCGTCGGGGGGACCTCAGTCGAGGGTGTCGAGCCAGTTCGTCAGCAGTTGGGCCCCGGCGTCGCCGCTCTTCTCCGGGTGGAACTGGGTGGCCGACAGCGGCCCGTTCTCCACCCCGGCGACGAACCGGTCGCCGTGCTCGGCCCAGGTCACCGCGGGCGGCGTGAGCCGCCCGGTGACCCCGGCCGCGGCGAGCGGGAACTCGCGGACGCCGTAGGAGTGCACGAAGTAGAACCGCTGGTCCGCCAGCCCCGCGAAGAGGGTGGAGCCCTCCGGCGGCTGGACGGTGTTCCAGCCCATGTGCGGCAGCACCGGCGCCTGCAGCGGCTCGACCACGCCGGGCCACTCGCCGCAGCCGTCGGCGTCCTGGCCGTGCTCGACGCCGCGCTCGAAGAGGATCTGCATCCCGACGCAGATGCCGAGCACCGGCCGGCCGCCGGCCAACCGCCGGCCGATCACCTTCGGGCCGTCGACGGCACGCAGCCCGTCCATGCAGGCGGCGAACGCGCCGACGCCGGGGACGACGAGCCCGTCGGCGTCCAGCGCCGCCTGGGGGTCGGCGGTGACCGTGACGTCGGCACCGACGCGGGACAGCGCCCGCTCCGCCGAGCGGAGGTTGCCCGACCCGTAGTCGAGCACGACGACCTTCTTCACAGCACTCACGCTACCCAGCAGCCGCGGGCGGACCGTCGGCATTCCCGGCGGGTCAGACCAGCCGGAGCACGCCCGCGGCCGTCGCCAGCACGGCGGCGACCAGCAGCAGGACGGCGAACGCCACCTGCACGCCGGTCCGCCCGTCGGTGTCGGAGTCGGCCTTGAAGATGCTGTAGGCGCCGCCGAGCAGGAAGCCGCCGACGATCAGCAGCACGATCCCGAAGCTCACCGGTTACAGCGCGCCCTTGGTGGAAGGGACGTCGCTGACCCGGGGGTCGATGGCCACGGCGGTGCGCAGCGCGCGGGCGAGCGCCTTGAACTGGCCCTCGACGATGTGGTGCGCGTCGCGACCGGCGTAGAGCACCCGCACGTGCAGGGTGATCCGGGCGTTGAACGCGAAGGACTCCAGGACGTGCTTGGTGAGCGACGTCGGGTAGTCCGGCCCGATCATCGGCGTCATGTTCTCGGGTTCGGCGTGCACGAAGTACGGCCGGCCGGACAGGTCGACGGCGGCCTGCACCAGCACCTCGTCCATCGGGATGGTCGCGTCGCCGTAGCGGGTGATCCCCCGCTTGTCGCCCAGTGCCTCGGCAAAGGCCTGGCCCAGCGCGATCGCGACGTCCTCGACGGTGTGGTGGGCGTCGATGTGCAGGTCGCCGTCGGCGTGCACGGTCAGGTCGATGCCGCTGTGCTTGGACAGCGCGGTGAGCATGTGGTCGTAGAACCCGACCCCGGTGGCGACGTCGGACGTGCCGGTGCCGTCCAGGTCGAGCTCGACGACGAGCTTGGTCTCGCTGGTGGCCCGCTCGACGCGTGCAGTGCGGCTCATGAGCTCGAGTCTCCCTCAGTGGTGCGGTGGTCGGCGGCGATCTCACCCAGCGCGGTGAGGAACGCGTCGGTCTCCTCGGGGGTGCCGGCGGTGACCCGCAGCCAGCCGGGCAGCCCGACCTCGCGGACCAGCACGTCCCGGTCCAGCAGCGCCCGCCAGGCCGCGGACGCGTCGGCGAACCGGCCGAAGAGCACGAAGTTCGCGTCGCTGGGCACGCTGGTCAGCCCCAGGCCGGGCAGCGCCGCGACGATCCGGTCGCGCTCGGCCTTGACCGCGTCGACGGTGGCCAGCAGCGCGTCGGTGTGCGCCAGCGCCGTCCGGGCGGCGGCCTGGGTGAGCGAGCTGAGGTGGTAGGGCAGCCGGACCAGCTGGACGGCGTCGACCACCGCCGGGTCGGCCGCCAGGTAGCCCAGCCGCAGCCCGGCCATGCCGAAGGCCTTGCTCATGGTGCGGCTGACCACCAGCCGCGGCCGCCCCGCCAGCAGGGTGAGCGCCGAGGGCGTGCCGGCGCGGGCGAACTCGGTGTACGCCTCGTCGACGACCAGCACCCCGGACGTGGCGTCGTACAGCTCGGCGATCGTGTCCAGCGCGACGGCGGTGCCGGTGGGGTTGTTCGGGCTGGTCACGAAGACGACGTCGGCGGCGACCTCGCGCACCTGGGCCGCGGCCCGGGCGGGGTCGATGGTGAAGTCGGCACGCCGGTGCCCGTCGACCCAGCGGGTCGCGGTGCCGGCGCTGATGATCGGGTGCATCGAGTACGACGGGGTGAACCCCAGCGCCGTCCGCCCGCTGCCGCCGAAGGTCTGCAGCAGCTGCTGGAGCACCTCGTTGGAGCCGTTGGCCGCCCACACCTGCGCCGGGTCGACCGGGACGCCGCTGGTGCGGGTCAGGTAGGTGGCGAGGTCGGCCCGCAGCGCGGTGGCGTCGCGGTCGGGGTAGCGGTTGAGCCCGGGCGCAGCCTCGGCGAGCGCGGTGGCCAGGTCGGTCAGCAGCGGCGCGGGCAGCGGGTACGGGTTCTCGTTGGTGTTCAGCGCGTGCCGCACGGCCAGCTGCGGCGCGCCGTAGGGCGTGCGGCCGCGCAGCTCCGGGCGCAGCGGCAGGTCGTCCAGGGACGTCATCGGCCGCGGGCCCGGACGGCGGCCGCGTGCGCCGGCAGGTCCTCCGCGTTGGCCAGGGCGTCGATGTGCCCGGCCACCTCGGCCAGCGCCTGCTCGTCGTACTCGACCAGGTGGATGCCGCGCAGGAAGGTCTGCACGCTCAGCCCGCTGGAGTGCCGGGCGCAGCCGCCGGTGGGCAGCACGTGGTTGGAGCCGGCGGCGTAGTCGCCCAGCGACACCGGCGCCCACGGCCCGACGAACACCGCGCCGGCGTTGCGGACCCGCAGTGCCACCGCGCGGGCGTCCCGGGTCTGGATCTCCAGGTGCTCGGCGGCGTAGGCGTCGACCACGGCGAGGCCGGCGTCCAGGTCGTCGACGAGGACGACCCCGGACTGGCTGCCGCCCAGCGCCGTGGTGATCCGGTCGCTGTGCTTGGTGGCCGCCACCTGTGCGGGGAGCAGGTCGACGACCGCGTCGGCGAGCTGCTCGCTGGTGGTGACCAGCACCGCACCGGCCAGCGGGTCGTGCTCGGCCTGGCTGATCAGGTCGGCGGCGACGTGCACCGGGTCGGCGGTGTCGTCGGCCAGCACGGCGACCTCGGTCGGGCCGGCCTCGGAGTCGATGCCGATCAGCCCGCGCAGCAGCCGCTTGGCCGCCGTCGTGTAGACGTTCCCCGGGCCGGTGACCATGTCGACCGGCGCGCAGTCGCCGGCGCCGTAGCCGAACACGGCGATCGCCTGGGCCCCGCCGACGGCGTACACCTCGGTGACGCCCAGCAGCGCGCAGGCGGCGAGCACGCCCGGGTCGGGCAGGCCGCCGTTGTCCCGCTGCGGCGGGGTGGCCACCGCGATCGACTCGACGCCGGCGATCTGCGCCGGGACGACGTTCATCACCACCGAGCTCAGCAGCGGCGCGAGCCCGCCGGGGACGTAGAGCCCCACGCGGCGGACCGGCACCCAGCGCTCGGTGACCGTGCCGCCCCGGACGACGTCGGTGGTGACGTCGGTGCGCCGCTGGTCGGCGTGCACCCTGCGGACCCGGGCGATCGACTCCTCGAGCGCGGCGCGCAGGGTGGGGTCGATGCCGGCCAGCGCCTCGTCGAGGGCGGCCTGCGGAACGGTGAAGTCCTCGGCGTCGACGCCGTCGAACCGGGCGGTGATCTCGCGGACGGCCTGGGCACCGCGCAGGCGCACGTCCTCGCAGATCGGCCGCACGACCGCGAGGACCGAGTCGATGTCGGTGGCGGCGCGGGGCAGCAGGTGCGCGAGCTCGCGCTGCCCGGGCAGCGCGGACCCACGCAGGTCGATGCGGGCGAGCACGGGGGCACCTCCGGGGAGCGGTGAACGGCCTGCCAAGCGTAGTCGGCGGGTACGACGCCCCCGGTGGAGCCGGTCGGGGGCCTCCACCGGGGTGCAGCCGCCCGGTGTGGTCAGGTCCCCGGTCCGCCGTGCCCCTAGGCTCCCGGTGTGGGCGAGAGCCGTGCGGTGATCCCGCTGTTCCCGCTGGGGACCCCCCTGTTCCCGGGCGTCGTGCTGCCGTTGCAGATCTTCGAGCCGCGGTACCGCCGGCTGGTCGCCGAACTGGGCGCGCTGCCCGAGGGGCCCGAGCGCCGGTTCGGCGTGGTCGCGATCCGCCAGGGCTGGGAGGTCGAGCAGGTCGCGCCGGCCGAGGCGCTGTTCGACGTGGGCTGCACCGCGGTCCTCCGGCTCATCTCCCCCCGGCCCGACGGCGGCTACCGGGTGGTGGCCGTGGGCGGTGAGCGCTTCCGGTTGCTCGACGTGCTGCTCCCCGACCCGGACAGCGGCGAGCCGCCCTACCTGCGCGCCGAGGTCGAGTGGCTGGTCGAGGAAGAGGCCGCCGAGGAGGCGGCCGGGGACTCCGAGGCCGCCGGCGAGGGTCATCCGGCGGCCCAGACCGCTGCCGGCCCGGTCGACGCGCCCGCGGACGACCGCGCTGACGAGCTGGTCACCGACGTCGCCCGTGCTTCGCTGGAACTGCTGGCGGGCAACGTCCGGGAGCTGTTCGCCCGCTACGTCGCCGATGTCGCGGTACGCCAGGGTGGCGGCGTCGGCGCGCTCCCGGAGGACGTGCTCGACGCGCTCACCGGGAACGCCGACGAGGGCGAGGGCGAGGACGAGGACCCCGACCCGACCGCGGCGGCCGTGCGTGAGGCCAGCGACGACGCCCGGGGGCTGTCCTGGCTGGTCGCCTCGGCGGCGCTGCTGACCACCGACGACCGCCAGGCGCTGCTCGCGGAGTCGGCGACCCGCCGCCGGCTGACCATGGAGTCCCGGCTGCTCCGCCGCGAGCTCACCCTGCTGCGCGCGCTGGGGGCGGTGCCCGTACCGCTGGCCCAGTTCGCCAGCCCGATGACCCCCAACTGACCAAGGACCCCGTCCACCTCACCCCTCGCCAGCTCGGGGCGAGCCCCGGGACGGGGCCAGCGAGGCGTCAGGCCCGCGGGCGCGGTGGCGGGACCGGTGGCAGTGGTGGCCGGCCGCCCGGCGGCAGCTGGGCCACCGGCTGGTCGGCCGGTTCGGCACGGCCCAGGTCGTCGCGCGCGGTGAGCGCGGCGGCCACCAGGTAGGCCAGCACGGCGACGAACGGGCCCACGGCCAGGGCAGCGGTCGCCCCCAGCTCGAGGCCGGTGGTGACCGTCGCGCCGACCCGGCCCAGCTCCTCCTCGGTCGGCCCGGGGGCCAGCCGCTCCCCCAGCTGCCAGGCGACCAGCCCGGCGGCGAGCGTGCCGGTGGCCAGGCCGGCCAGCAGCATCACGCCGCGCCGGCGCCGCCACAGCCAGCCGGCGACCCCGGCGACCAGGCCCAGCCCGGCGAGCAGCAGGACGAAGACGCCGTCATCGGCCATGAACAGCTCGTTGGACGGCGCCGGGCCGACCGGCACCACCTCGGTGTCGGTGACCCGGAACTCCGCCCGCGGGGCGAGCCAGAGCCACAGCCCGCCCACGGGCAGCCCGGCGACGGCGAGCGCCCCGACCGCGAGGAGCGCGGCGGGCAGGTCGGCGCGGCCGTCGCGCAGCCCGGGCACGCCCGCCCGGTGGGCCGCGAGGGGGACGCCACCCCCGGCCGGCGGTGCCCACGACGACGACGGCGGCACGGGGCCGGGGGTGGAGGTGGTCACCGATCCATCCTCACCCGCGGCCCGCCGCCGGCCCCCACGGCCCCGTCCCGAGGCTCGTGCCGAGCCTGCGAGGCATGAGGCCAGGCCCTCCGGCAGGGACCCGCCGCGAGCCTGCGAGTGGTGGGAGGCAGGAGGGTCCTTCCCCCTTCCTCACAGCAGGGCGACGCTGGTGGGGCCCAGCAGCGCCTTGATGTCGCCCATGAGCGCGGTGCTCGGCTGCACGCGCAGGCCCTGGTCCAGCCGCAGGACGGTCTCCCGGCCACCGTTGAGCAGCTTGAGCTGCACCTCGGTGGTGCCGGGGTGGCTCCCCAGGACCTCACGCAGTCGCTCCACCACCGGCGGGGTGCACCGGGTGGCGGGCATGGAGACCAGCACCGGGCCCCGCGGCCCTTCGGTGAGCTCGGGGATCATGACCTCGGAGCCGAACAGCGAGGGGGTGTCGTCGCGGCGGCTGATCCGCCCCTTCACCACCACGATCTGGTCGCGGGCCACCTTGTCCTGCACCTGCTGCCAGGTCTTGGGGAAGAACAGCACCTCGATGCCGGACTCCAGGTCCTCCAGCGTCGCGATGGCCCACGGGGCGCCCTGCTTGTTGGTGCGGGGCCCGACGGCGGTGAGGATGCCGGCGATGGTGACGTTCGCGCCGTCCTCGACCCCACCGGAGACGATCTCGGCGATCGCCGTGTCGGCGTGCGAGGTGAGCACGTGCTCGACCCCGTGCAGCGGGTGGTCGGAGACGTAGAGGCCCAGCATGTCCCGCTCGAACACCAGCCGCTCGGCCTTGGACCAGTCGGCGGTGGGGATCGGGATGTCCAGCGCGGCGCTCAGCGGGTCGGCGACGTCGCCGTCCCCGTCACCGAAGCTGCCGAACAGGTCGAACTGCCCCTCGGCCTCCTTGCGCTTGAGGCTCATCGCGGAGTCGACGGCCTGCGCGTGGATCGCCGCGATGCCCTGGCGGGAGTGGCCGAGCGAGTCGAACCCACCGGCCTTGGCCAGGGACTCGATCACCTTCTTGTTGCAGGCCACCGTGTCGATCTTGCGCATGAAGTCGGCGAAGTCCTTGAACGCGCCCTTCTCCTCCCGCGCCCGCACGATCGACTCGACCACGTTGGTGCCCACGTTGCGCACCGAGGCCAGGCCGAAGCGGATGTCGTTGCCGACCGCGGTGAAGTCCCAGGAGGACTCGTTGACGTCCGGCGGGAGCACCTTGATGCCCATCCGGCGGCACTCGGCCAGGTAGACCGGGCGGCGGTCCTTGTCGTCGCCGACGCTCGTCAGCAGCCCGGCCATGTACTCGGCCGGGTAGTTGGCCTTCAGGTAGGCGGTCCAGTAGGAGACCAGGCCGTAGGCGGCCGAGTGCGCCTTGTTGAAGGCGTAGTCGGCGAAGGGCACCAGGATGTCCCAGAGCGTCTTGACCGCGGCGGAGGAGAAGCCGTTGGCCTTCATCCCGGCCTCGAAGCCGACGAACTCGGCGTCCAGCACCGACTTCTTCTTCTTGCCCATCGCCCGGCGCAGCAGGTCGGCCTTGCCGAGCGAGTACCCGGCGACCTTCTGCGCGATCGCCATGACCTGCTCCTGGTACACGATCAGGCCGTAGGTCTGCCCCAGGATCTCGGCGAGCGGTTCGGCCAGCTCCGGGTGGATCGGGGTGATCTCCTGCTGGCCGTTCTTGCGCAGCGCGTAGTTGGTGTGCGAGTTCGCGCCCATGGGGCCGGGCCGGTAGAGCGCGCCGACGGCCGAGATGTCCTCGAAGTTGTCCGGGCGCATCAGCCGCAGCAGCGACCGCATCGGGCCACCGTCGAACTGGAAGACGCCGAGGGTGTCCCCGCGGGACAGCAGCTCGTAGGTCTTCGGGTCGGTGAGGTCCTTGCTGATCTCGTCGAGGTCGACCGGCTCCTTGCCGTTGATGACGATGTTCCGGAGCGCGTCATCGATGACCGTGAGGTTGCGCAGGCCCAGGAAGTCCATCTTCAGCAGGCCGAGGGTCTCGCAGGTCGGGTAGTCGAACTGCGTGATGATCGCGCCGTCGGCCTCCCGGCGCATGATCGGGATGCTGTCGATCAGCGGGTACCGGCCGATGATCACGCCGGCCGCGTGCACGCCCCACTGCCGCTTCAGACCCTCGAGCTTGCGCGCCTGGTCGACGACCTCGGCAGCGCCCGGGTCGGACTCGTACCGGGCCCGGAACTCCCCGGCTTCCTTGTAGCGGTCGTGCTCGGGGTCGAAGATCCCCGACAGCGGGATGTCCTTGCCCATCACGCCCGGGGGCATCAGCTTGGTCAGCTCGTCGCCCACCGAGTAGGGCCGGTCGAGCACCCGGGCGGCGTCCTTGATCGCGGCCTTGGCCTTGATGGTGCCGTAGGTGACGATCTGGCTGACCCGCTCCTCGCCGTACTTCTGCGAGACGTACTGGATGACCTCGCCGCGGCGGCGGTCGTCGAAGTCGATGTCGACGTCGGGCATCGAGACGCGCTCGGGGTTGAGGAACCGCTCGAAGATCAGCCCGTGCTGGAGCGGGTCGAGGTCGGTGATCCCCATCGCGTACGCGGCCAGCGAGCCCGCGGCCGAACCACGGCCGGGTCCGACCCGGATGCCGTTGTCCTTGGCCCAGTTGATGAAGTCGGCGACCACGAGGAAGTACCCCGGGAAGCCCATCTGGGTGATGATCCCGACCTCGTAGTCGGCCTGCTTGCGCACGTGGTCGGGGATGCCGTTCGGGTACCGCTTGTGCAGCCCGCGCTCGACCTCCTTCACGAACCAGGAGGTCTCGTCCTCGCCCTCCGGCAGCGGGAACCGGGGCATGAGGTCGGCGCCCTCGGTGAAGCTGACCTCGCACTGCTCGGCGACCAGCAGCGTGTTGTCGCAGGCCTCGGGCATGTCGCGGAACAGCGCGCGCATCTCGGCGGCGGACTTGAGGTAGTAGCCGTCGCCGTTGAACTTGAAGCGGTTGGGCTCGTTGAGCCGCGAGCCGGTCTGGATGCACAGCAGCGCGTCGTGCGCGTCGGCGTCCTCCCGGCGGGTGTAGTGCAGGTCGTTGGTGCCCAGCAGCGGGATGCCGAGGTCCTTGGCGATCTCCAGCAGCGCGGGCTTGGTCTTCTTCTCGATGGCCAGCCCGTGGTCCATCACCTCGGCGTAGAAGTTCTCCCGCCCGAAGATGTCCTGGAAGTCCGCCGCGGCCTGGCGGGCGCGGTCGACCTTGCCGGCGCGCAGCCACATGTTGACCTCACCGGAGGGGCAGCCGGTGGTGGCGATCAGGCCCTTGCCGTACTTCTCCAGCAGGTCGCGGTCGAAGCGCGGCTTGCGGTACTGGCCCTCCAGGCTGGCCAGCGAGGAGATCCGGAACAGGTTGTGCATGCCCTCGGTGGTGCGGGCGAGCAGGGTCATGTGGGTGTAGGCGGCCTTGCCGCGGTTGGACCCGCCGTCCCCCTCCTCGTCGATCAGCTTGTCGCCGAAGTCGAACGGAGCGCGGTCGAACCGGGAGCCGGGGGTGTAGTAGCCCTCCATGCCGATGATCGGCTTCACCCCGGCGGACTTCGCCTGCTTGTAGAAGTCGTAGGCGCCGAACACGTTGCCGTGGTCGGTCATCGCCAGCGCCGGCATGCCCTCCTCGGCGGCGGCCGTGGTCACCTCGCCCAGCTTCGCGGCCCCGTCGAGCATCGAGTACTCGGTGTGCACGTGCAGGTGCACGAAGTTCTCTGACGGGGCGCTGCTCACGGTGCGGGGTGCTCCTCACGGGTCGTGCAGCCGCCTGACCACCAGCAGGTGGGCAGGGGCGGCGGGTCGAGCTGGTGACCGGCGGGGAAGGCCGTTCCGGGCGGTGCTGTGGTGCTGGGGTGTCGAGGTGCTCGGGAACGGCGTCCGGCGACTCCGATCCTCGCATCGCGGAGGTCTACCAGCGAGCACCGACAGGAACTTGTTTCGGTGACGCGGACCGCTCCGTCACGGCTGGCCCGGGGTGAGCGACCGCCGCATGGTGACGTGCCTGATCCCGGCCTCCTCGTACTCCTCGCCGACGGCGACGTAGCCGGCCCGCTCGTAGAACCCGCGGGCGCTGACCTGGGCGTGCAGCTCGACCGCCCGTTGACCCAGCTCGGCGGCCGCCCGGTGCAGCGCGGCGAGCACCGCGGCCCCGTGCCCGCGGCCCCGCACCCCGGCGTCGGCGGCCATCCGGCCGATGACCGCCCGCCCGGGGCCCGCGGCGTCGGGCAGCAGCCGGCCGGTGGCGACGAGCCGGCCGGTGTCGTCCCGGCTGAGCCCGTGCACCGCGGTGGCGTCGGCGGCGTCGCGCTCGAGCTCGGCCGGCACCCCCTGCTCGAGGACGAAGACCCGGTGCCGCAGCGCGCGGACCTCGGCGAGGTCGGCCGCGGTGGCCAGCGACGCCGTGGGCGCGCTCACCGGGCCGCCACCGCCGGGCCGGGCGGCAGCGCGGACGCCGGCACGAGCAGGAACCGCAGGTCGATCAGGGCGTGCAGCAGCACGGGGAGCAGCAGGGACCCGGTCTCCAGGTAGACCGCGGCCAGCACCCCGCCGAGCACGCCGGTGGTGACCACCCCCGAGACCCCCTGGTAGGCGTGCGCCAGGCCGAAGGCGACGGCCGCGACCAGCACGAGCAGGGCGAACGGCAGCCCGGGCAGCGCGGCGGCGACCACGGCCAGGAAGAAGCCCCGGTACAGCCACTCCTCGCAGACCCCGGCGGTGACGCCGACCAGGGCGAACAGCCGCCGCTCGGACCGGCTGCGCGGCAGCAGGGCGACCGTCGCCTGCCCCGTCGCCTGCCCGGTCGGCTCGGCGTGCCGGGGGCTGCCGGGGACGTGCGGCCGGACCACGTCCGGCGGCGGCCCGACCAGCGCACCGGCGCGCAGGGCCCGGACCGACACCACGACCAGCGCGGCGAGGGCCAGGACCGCGATCCAGGAGACCGGGCCCGGCCAGCGTTGCGGCCACACCAGGCCCACCGCGGCGGCGCCGACGCCGGGGGCGGCCAGCCACACGACCGCGGCGACGAGCGCGAGCCCCCACTCCAGCACCAGCAGCCGCCGGTAGAAGGAGCGGCGGGCGGCCGGGTCGGTGCGCAGCCGGCTCTCGAAGCGCCGGTGCAGGACCCAGCCGACGAACGGCTCCCCCACCACCAGGTAGACGGCGATCATCGCCGACGCCAGCTGCGCCGGCCCCAGGTCGGCGAAGGCGTCGGGGAGGTCGGGCACCGTCGTCACGAGCGCGGCAGCTCAGTTCTCGGCACGCAGGACCGCCAGGGCGCCGGCGAGGTCGGCCGGGTAGTCGCTGGTGAACTCGACCCAGCGGCCGTCGGCCGGGTGGGCGAAGCCGAGGCGCCGCGCGTGCAGCCACTGCCGGGAGACCCCCAGCCGGGCGGCGAGCGTCGGGTCGGCGCCGTAGGTCATGTCCCCGACGCAGGGGTGGCGCAGCGCGGAGAAGTGCACCCGGATCTGGTGGGTGCGCCCGGTCTCCAGGTGGATGTCGACGAGGCTGGCGGCGGGGAACGCCTCCACCACCTCGTAGTGGGTGACCGACGGGCGCCCCCCGGTGACGACGGCGAAGCGCCAGTCGTGCTTGGGGTGCCGGTCGATCGGGGCGTCGATGGTGCCCTTGGACGGATCGGGGTGGCCCTGCACCAGTGCGGTGTAGCCCTTGTCGACGGTCCGCTCCTTGAACGCGGCCTTGAGCAGCGTGTAGGCCCGCTCGCTCTTGGCCACCACCATCAGCCCGGTGGTCGCGGCGTCCAGCCGGTGGACGATCCCCTGCCGCTCGGCCGCGCCGCTGGTGCTGATCCGGTAGCCCGCCGCGGCCAGCCCGCCGGTCACGGTCGGGCCGTCCCAGCCGGGGCTGCCGTGCGCGGCCACGCCGACCGGCTTGTCGACCACCACGACGTCCTCGTCGTCGTGCACGACGGTCAGCCCGGCGACCGGCCGCGGCGCCACCGGCTCACCCGGCGGCGGGGGCAGCTCGACCTCCAGCCAGCTGCCCGCGACGAGCCGGTCGCCCTTGCCGCGGGCCCGCCCGTCGACGAGGACCGAGCCGCCGTCGGCGAGGTCGGCGGCGACGGCACGGGAGACCCCGAACAGCCGGGACAGGGCCTGGTCGACACGCTGCCCCTCCAGCCCGTCGGGCACCGGCAGGGCGCGGGTCTCACCCCGGGGCGCCGGGGCGGGGCTGCTCGTCACGGCGTCCATTGTGACCGCTGCCGCCGACGGTCCGGCGGCAGCGCGCTCAGCCGGGGGTGCCGTCGCTGCCCTCCGCGGGCCGGTCGTCGCTGCGGCGGCCGTCGAACTCCACGCCGCGGAAGGCCAGCAGCGCACCGAGCACGCCGCCGCAGACGATCGCGGAGTCGGCGACGTTGAAGATCGGCCAGACGTCGCCGTAGGGGTCGAACAGCGAGATGAAGTCGACGACGCCGCCGCGGAGGAAGCCCGGGTCGCGGAACACCCGGTCGACGAGGTTGCCCAGCGCACCGCCGAGCACCAGCGCGAGCGCGACCGCCCACGCGGTCGAGTAGAGCCGCCGCGCGATGCGCACGATGACGACCACGACCGCCACGGCGATCAGCGTGAAGACGACCGTGGCGCCCTCGGCGAAGGAGAACGCCGCTCCCGTGTTGCGGGCCTCGGTGAGGTAGAGGGCCCCACCGAGCAGCCGCAGCGGCTCCCGGTCGGACAGGGTCGCGACGACCAGCAGCTTCGTCGCCAGGTCGAGGACGAACACGCCCGCCGCGACGAGCGCCAGCAGGCGGGCGCGGGACCGCCGGGGCCCGGCGTCCTCAGGAGCCGGCGCGGACGGGTCCGCGGCCGGGACGGGGTCGGCCGTCGGCCGCTCGGGCTGCTCGGACACCGTCGCCGTCCTCCCGGTCGCGGCCCGGGCGGCCACGTCCCGGACGACGATAGCGGCGTCCCGCCGCCCGACGGCGAGGCGGCGCCGTCTGTCAGGCTCGGAGGGCAACCGGGACGGTACGAGACGTCCCGACCCGCCTTGTGACTCATCTCTCACCCTCAGTTCGGGGTGGACACCCCCCGCGGGACGTCGACCCGGGGACGGCGGACGACGATGGGCACAGACGCACCCATCTGCACTGCACGGGAGAAGACCTTGAGCACGGACGGTTCCGCGAACCCCGACGTCGTCCTCGTCGGCGGCGGCATCATGAGCGCCACGCTCGCCGCACTGCTGGGCATCGTCGCCCCCGACTGGACCGTCGAGGTCTTCGAGGCCGGCAGCGAGGTGGCCGGGGAGAGCTCGGGTCCGTGGAACAACGCCGGCACCGGGCACTCGGCGCTGTGCGAGCTCAACTACACCCCGGCCCGCCCCGACGGCACGGTCGACCCGGCCAAGGCCGTCGGCATCAACGAGCAGTTCCAGGTGTCCCGGCAGTTCTGGTCGCACCTGGTGCGCACCGGGCTGACCGACTCGCCGAAGACCTTCATCACCTCCGTGCCGCACATCAGCTTCGTCACGGGCACCGACGGCCACCGGTACATGCGCAACCGCTACGAGGCGCTGGCGCCGCAGCCGCTGTTCGCCGGCCTGGAGTTCTCCGACGACCCGGCCGAGCTGGACTCCTGGGTGCCGCTGATGATGAAGCAGCGCTCCCCCGGCGAGGTCGTCGCCGCGACCCGTTCGCTGGCCGGCACCGACGTCAACTTCGGGGCGCTGACCCGGCTGCTGGTCGAGTCCGGCGTGTCCCGCGGCGTGCAGCTGCACCTGCAGCACCGGGTGCAGCGCGTGCGGCGCGACTCGGCCGGCCGGTGGGCCACCACGGTCAAGGACCTGTCCACCGGCCGCAAGCGCACCGTGCGCAGCCGTTTCCTGTTCGTCGGCGCGGGTGGTGGCGCCCTGCCGCTGCTGCAGAGCGCCGGCATCCCGGAGATCCGCGGCTTCGGCGGTTTCCCGGTGAGCGGTCAGTTCCTGCGCACCCGCAACCCCGAGCTGGTCGCCCAGCACCAGGCCAAGGTCTACGGGCAGGCGAAGGTCGGCGCCCCGCCGATGTCGGTGCCGCACCTGGACCTGCGGCTCATCGACGGGGAGCAGGCGCTGCTGTTCGGCCCCTACGCCGGCTTCTCGCCCAAGTTCCTCAAGGCCGGGTCGATGTGGGACCTGCCGCGCTCGGTGCGGGCGGGCAACCTCGGCTCGATGCTGGGCGCCGGCTGGGCCAACATCCCGCTGACCCGCTACCTCATCGGCCAGGTGCTGCAGTCGGAGAAGGCGCGCTTCCGCGCACTGGAGGAGTTCGTGCCGACCGCCGAGCAGGGCGACTGGGAGCTCATCACCGCCGGCCAGCGGGTGCAGGTCATCAAGCAGGACGAGGCCGGCCGCGGTGTGCTGCAGTTCGGCACCGAGCTCATCGTCGGCGCGGACGGCTCCATCGCCGGCCTGCTGGGCGCCTCCCCCGGCGCCTCCACGGCGACCTCGGCGATGCTCACCCTGCTGGAGCGCTGCTTCCCCGACCGGATCGACGGCTGGCGACCGCTGCTGCAGGAGGCGATCCCCTCCTACGGGCGGAAGCTGTCCGACGAGCCGGAGCTGCTGGCCGAGGTCCGCGCGGACACGACGAAGACCCTGGAGCTGCAGGGCTGACGAAGGGCCCCGCGGCCCCACCCGGCAGCGGGGCCGTCAGTCCTCCTCGGTCGGCTGGCCGGACTCCCCCCGCCAGGTGGCGAGCCGCCCGGCGCGGCTGACCGCGCGCAGCCGGCGCTCGGCCTCCTGGCGCGAGCCGCGGGCGGAGACCAGCAGCGCCTGGTCCCCGTGCATCAGCCGGGTCGACCGGTCGGGCACGAACGGCCGGCCCTCGCGGACGACGAGCACCACGGCGGCGTCCTCGGGCAGCCGCAGCTCGGGCAGGTACACGCCGTGCAGCCGCGAGGTGTCCGAGACCCGCAGCTGCATCATCTCGGCGTCGAACTCCTCGAGCGGCGCGGACTCCACGTCGACGTCGCGCGGGGTCACCGGCGCGGCGATGCGCAGCAGCCGGGCCACGGCGGGCAGACCCCAGCCCTGGATGACGGTGAAGACGACCACGAGCACGAAGACGGTGTCGAACAGGCCGGCCGCCCGGGGCACCCCGGCGGCCACGGGGAAGGTGGCCAGGACGATCGGGACGGCACCGCGCAGCCCCGCCCAGGAGATGAATGCCTGCTGCCGCAGCGGCATCCGGAACCAGCTGAGGCTCAGCAGCACCGAGACCGGCCGGGCGACGAGCAGCAGCACCCCGCCCACCAGCAGCGCCGGCAGGACCGCCTCGGGCAGCCGGGACGGCGAGACCAGCAGCCCCAGCAGCACGAACAGGCCGATCTGGGCCAGCGAGGCCATGCCCTCGGCGAACCCGATGCTCGCCGCCCGGTGCGGCAGCGCGGAGTTGCCCAGCACCAGCCCGCAGAGGTAGACGGCGACGATCCCCGACGTCAGGGCGAGCGTGGCGGCGGAGTAGGCCAGCACGCAGAGCGCGAGGGTGGCCAGCGGGTAGAAGCCGGCCAGCGGGAGCGCCACCCGCTTGAGCAGCCAGGCACCGCCGAAGCCGAGGGCCAGGCCGATCACGGCGCCGCCGATGAGCTGCCCCACCACCTCGGCGAGCACCAGGTACCAGGGGTTCACCTGCCCGCCGGTGAGCCCCGCGGACAGCGCCAGCACCAGCAGGATGACCGGGGCGTCGTTGAGGCCGCTCTCGGACTCCAGCGACGCGGCCAGCCGCCGGGGCAGCGGCAGCCGGCGCAGCGTGGCGAACACCGCCGCGGCGTCGGTGGAGCTGATCACCGCGGCCAGCAGCAGCGCGAAGCCCCAGCCGTAGCCGAGCAGCCAGACCGCGATCGCCGCGGTCAACGACACGCTGACCGCCACGCCCACCGTGGCGAGGGTGATCCCGGGGCCGATCGCCCGCCGGACGTCGCTCCACCGGGTGGTGAGCCCGCCCTCGGCGAGGATGACCACGAGGGCGGCGACGCCGAGGGTCTGGGTCAGCTCGACGTCCTCGAACTGGATGCCCGCACCGCTCTCCCCCAGCGCCACGCCCAGCGCGAGGTACAGCAGCAGCGACGGCAGGCCGATGCGGTCGGCCAGGCGCAGGGCGACGGCCGCCACCAGCACCACCAGGGCGCCGACGGCAAGGGCGACCGTGACCGTCGTGTTCATCGGCGCGCCCCCACGCGGTGAGTCTCCCGTACCGCGGGCACCGGCCCGTGCAGCCGCTGTCGCAGGAACGGGTCCCGGAGCTGAGACACTGGTGCCGTGAGTGCGTCTTCCGGGCCCTACCGGGCCCTTCCCCCGCAGGTCGACCTGCCGGCCCTCGAGCACGAGGTCCTCGAGCAGTGGGAGGCCGACAAGGTCTTCGCCCGGTCGATGGAGAACAGGGCGGGCTCGCCGTCCTGGGTCTTCTACGAGGGACCGCCGACGGCGAACGGCCGGCCGGGCACGCACCACATCGAGGCGCGGGCGTTCAAGGACGTCTTCCCCCGGTTCAAGACGATGCAGGGCTTCTCCGTGCCCCGCCGCGCCGGCTGGGACTGCCACGGCCTGCCGGTGGAGATCGCCGTCGAGCAGGAGCTGGGCTTCGCCGGCAAGCCCGACATCGAGCGGTTCGGCATCGCCGAGTTCAACGCGAAGTGCCGGGAGTCCGTCGAGCGGCACGTCGACGCCTTCGCCGAGCTGACCAGCCGGATGGGCTACTGGGTCGACATGTCGACCGCCTACCGGACGATGGACGCCAGCTACATCGAGAGCGTCTGGTGGTCGCTCAAGCAGGTCTTCGGCAAGGGCCTGCTGGTGGAGGACCACCGCGTGGCCCCGTACTGCCCGCGCTGCGGCACCGGGTTGAGCGACCACGAGGTGGCCCAGGGCTACGAGACGCTGGTCGACCCGTCGGTCTACGTGCGGCTGCCGGTCACCGACGGCGAGTGGGCCGGCCGGGCCGACCTGCTGGTCTGGACGACCACCCCCTGGACGCTGCCGTCCAACACCGCGGTCGCCGTGCACCCCGACGTCACCTACGTCGTCGCCCGCACGGCCGCCGGCACCTTCGTCGTCGCCGAGCCACTGCTGACCGCGGTGCTGGGCGAGGCCGGCCCCGACAACCCCGTGGAGGTGCTGGCGCGCACCACCGGCCGGGACTGGGAGCGGGTGCACTACCAGCGCCCGTTCGAGCTGGTCGACTTCCCCGAGGGGGACGCGCACTACGTCGTCCTGGCCGACTACGTCACGACCGACGACGGCACCGGGCTGGTGCACCAGTCCCCCGCCTTCGGCGCCGAGGACTTCGCGGTGTGCCGCGGATACGGCCTGCCGGTCGTCAACCCCATCGACCCGACCGGCCACTTCACGCCCGAGGTGCCGCTGGTCGGCGGGCGCTTCTTCAAGGCCGCCGACCCGACGCTCGTGCAGGACCTCAGCGACCGCGGCGTGCTGTTCCGGGAACTGCGCTACGAGCACAGCTATCCGCACTGCTGGCGCTGCCACACCCCGCTGATGTACTACGCGCAGCCGTCCTGGTACATCCGCACCAGCCAGGTCAAGGACCAGCTGCTGGCGCAGAACGAGCGGACCAACTGGCACCCGGAGAACATCCAGTGGGGCCGGTACGGCGACTGGCTGCGCAACAACGTCGACTGGGCGCTGTCCCGCGACCGGTACTGGGGCACCCCCCTGCCGATCTGGCGCAACGACGCCGACCCGACCCGGATGATCGCCGTCGGCTCGCTGGCCGAGCTCTCCGAGCTCACCGGCACCGACCTCTCGGACCTGGACCCGCACCGGCCGTTCATCGACGAGGTGACCTTCACCGTGCCCGGCGAGGAGGGCACCTACCGGCGCGTCCGCCAGGTGATCGACGCCTGGTACGACTCCGGCTCCATGCCGTTCGCCCAGTGGGGCGCCCCGCACCGCAACCAGGCGGAGTTCGAGGCGGCCTACCCGGCGCAGTTCATCGCCGAGGCGATCGACCAGACCCGCGGCTGGTTCTACACGCTGATGGCCGTGGGCACGCTGGTGTTCGAGCAGAGCTCGTACGAGAACGTGCTGTGCCTGGGCCACATCCTGGCCGAGGACGGCCGGAAGATGAGCAAGCACCTGGGCAACATCCTCGAGCCGATGCCGCTGATGGACCGGCACGGCGCGGACGCCGTCCGCTGGTTCATGCTCGCTGGCGGCTCCCCGTGGTCGGCCCGCCGGGTCGGCCACGAGACGCTGTCCGAGGTGGTCCGCAAGGTCCTGCTGACGTACTGGAACACCGCGAGCTTCTTCACGCTCTACGCCGAGACCAACGGCTGGGACGCGGCTGCGGCACCGGCCCCGCCCCGCGCGGAGCGCCCGCTGCTGGACCGCTGGGCGCTGGCCGAGCTGGCGTCGGTCACCGCCGGGGTCACCGACGCCCTGGAGCAGTTCGACACCCAGACCGCCGGGCGGCTGCTGGCGACCTTCGTCGACGACCTGTCCAACTGGTACGTGCGGCGCAGCCGCCGGCGGTTCTGGGACGGCGACCCGGCCGCCCTGGGCACGCTGCACGAGGTGCTCGACGGGCTGACCCGGCTGATGGCGCCCTTCACCCCGTTCATCACCGAGCGGGTGTGGCGCAGCGCCGTCCTGCCCGGCCGGGTCGACGACGTCGCGCCGGACTCGGTGCACCTGGCCTCCTGGCCGGCGGTCGACGCCGACGCGCGTGACGACGCCCTGGTCGAGCAGGTGGCCCTGGTGCGTCGGCTGGTCGAGCTCGGCCGGTCGGCGCGGACGTCGTCGAAGGTCCGCACCCGCCAGCCGCTGGCCCGGGCGCTCGTCTCCGCCCCCGGCTGGTCGCAGCTGCCGCCGGACCTCGTGGCCGAGGTGGCCGAGGAGCTCAACGTCGTCGACGTCGTGGAGCTCTCCGGCGCCGTCGGCAGCGAGCTGGTCGACGTCTCGGTGAAGGTCGACTTCCGCGCCGTCGGACGCCGACTGGGCAAGCAGGTGCAGGCGGTGGCGCAGGCGGTCGCCGCGGCCGACGCCGCCCAGCTGGTCGCCGCCTACCGCGCCGGCACCGCCACCGTCCCGGTCGAGGGCGCCCAGGTGGCCCTCGAGGACGGCGACCTGGTGGTCACCGAGACCCCGCGGGAGGGGTGGACGGTCGCGGCGGCCGGCGGGCTCACCGTCGCCCTGGACCTCACGCTGACCCCCGAGCTGGAGCGGGCCGGGCTGGTCCGCGAGGTGGTCCGGCTGGTGCAGGAGGCCCGCAAGTCCAGCGGCCTGGCCGTCAGCGACCGGATCGAGGTCTGGTGGACCGGCGAGGACGGCCTGGCCGAGGCGCTGGCCGAGTCCGGCGGCACCTGGGCCGGCGAGGTGCTGGCCACCGCGGTGCACGCGCAGGTCCCCGGCACCGGCCCGGGCCTCGAGGGCCCGGCCGGCTCGCGGTTCTGGATCGCCAAGGCCTGACGATGGCCCCCTGCCCCCCGCCGCTCGCAGGCTCGCGAGGGGGCCCTGCAGGGGGCCATCAGGGTCAGCCCCGGCGGGCCCGCTCCCGTCGGGCCATCGCCCGGTCCGGCGTGCAGACGCCGCACGGGGTGAACCCGTCGTTCCGTGCCTGCAGCAACGGGATCGGGATCGTCGCCACGGCGGCCAGCCGGGGGCAGCCCGCCACGTGGTAGCGCGGGTGCTCGTCGACGACGAGCACCTCGTCGGTCAGGTCCATGATCAGCAGCAGGTCGGAGAACTCGACGTCCTCCGGGGGCGGTTCGCCCGACGCGGCGACCTGCTCGGCGGGGGCGGCCGGCGGCGGCCCGTCCCCCCAGCGGGTCGACCCGCCCACCCGGGGCAGCACCGGGGAGCTGGGCGGCACCGGTGGCGGGGCCACCCGCCGCACCACCTCCTCCTCCCCCGGCCGGGCCAGGTCGCCCAGGGAGCTGCCGGGCCGGGAGCCGCTGCCCGGGGACGGCGCGACCGGTGGCGCCGGCTCCGCCGGCGGGTCCTGCGGGTGGTACGGCGTCCGGACCTCGGGCGGGCGGGCCCTGCCCGCACGATTGCGCAGCGCCCCGATCCCGATCAGCACGGTGGCCAGGGCGCTGACCGCGAAGGAACTCCACTGCAGCACCGGCTCGCCCTGCACGACCCCGGCGACGAGCAGACCGACGGCGATCAGGACCAGCAGCGCCGCGATGAGGACCACGCCCGGATGCTATCCGGCACCGCCCTCCGCGGCCCACGACGGGACGACACGACCCCGACGACGACTGAGCCCCTCCGAACCGGGGTCCGGAGGGGCTCAGTCGGCCACCCTTCAGGGGCCCGCGCCGAGCGTGCGAGGC